>NZ_JBCEWQ010000100.1:0-31807 GCF_038448545.1 Streptomyces sp. CLV115 | reverse complement strand
ACCCCGCCCCTTCCCGTGACCGGGGGCGCTGCCCCCGGACCCCCCCGCTCCTCGATCGCCGGAGGGGCCGGGGTGCGCGGTGTCCATTGCCGGGCCCCTGCTTCTCTGACGCCGGGGTGGCCGGGGACGTGGCCGGGCTCCCGTTCCTCGAACGGCGGAGGGGATCGATTCCCGGCTCCGGCCCCGAACCCCCGCTCCTCGATCGCCGGCGGGGCTGCGATGCGCGGCGCCTGCCCACCCGCGCGGCGCGCGTCACACCCGTGACCGGTTACGCCCGGCCCGTGCCCGGCCTATCGTCGGGGCCATGTTCGCCGCCTACGCATCCCGCATCGACCGCGACCAGCCCCTCAACGGCCTTGAGCTGGGCGAACGCCCCGCCCCCGAGGCGCGACCCGGCTGGACCACCGTCAACGTCCGGGCAGCCTCCCTCAACCACCACGACCTCTGGTCCCTGCGCGGCGTCGGCCTCGCCGAGGACAAGCTGCCGATGATCCTCGGCTGCGACGCGGCCGGGACCGACCAGGACGGCAACGAGGTCGTCCTGCACTCCGTCATCGGCCAGACCGGCCACGGCGTCGGCCCGCAGGAACCCCGCTCCATCCTCACCGAGCGCTACCAGGGCACCTTCGCCGAGCAGGTCACCGTCCCCAGCTGGAACGTGCTGCCCAAGCCGAAGGAACTCACCTTCGAGCAGGCCGCCTGCCTGCCCACCGCCTGGCTCACCGCGTACCGGATGCTCTTCACCAACGCCGGGGTGCGCCCCGGCGACTCGGTCCTCGTCCAGGGGGCGGGCGGCGGCGTCGCCACCGCCGCGATCGTGCTCGGCCGGGCGGCCGGACTGCGGATCTACGCCACCAGCCGCGACGAGGCCAAGCGCAAGCGCGCCGTCGAGCTCGGGGCCATAGAGGCGTACGAACCGGGCGCACGGCTGCCGCAGCGCGTCGACGCGGTCATCGAGACGGTCGGCGCGGCCACCTGGTCCCACTCCGTGAAGTCGCTGCGCCCCGGCGGCACGCTCGTCATCTCCGGCGCGACCAGCGGCGACCGGCCCTCGCACGCCGAACTGACCCGGATCTTCTTCCTGGAGCTGAAGGTGGTCGGTTCGACCATGGGCTCCAAGGACGAGCTGGAGGACCTGCTGGCGTTCTGCGCGACCACCGGCGTACGCCCCGTCATCGACGAGGTGCTGCCGCTGGACCGGGCCCGCGAGGGGTTCGAACGGCTCGCGGCGGGCGACCAGTTCGGAAAGATTGTGCTCACCTGCTCTTGAGGAGTGCGGGGTGAACTGCTCTGATCTGCGCCATGCGAATACGGACGCGGATGCGGATGGGCAGCGTACTCACCTCGATCGTCACTTCGTTCGTGCTCGCGGCGGGGGCCCTCGCCCCCGCCGCCGACGCACACCCCGTACGCCCCGCACCATCGGAACGCACCGGCATCCCCCGCCTCACCGACGACCAGGGCAGAACGCTCACCCTGCGTGGCTGGAACGTCGAGGACAAGGCGAACCGCGGTGACCGGGCGCTGACCGCCATCACCGAGAAGCACTTCCGCGATCTGCACGCCAAGGGCTTCGACTTCGCCCGGCTGCTCATCTTCTGGGACGACCTGGAGCCGACCCGGGGCCGGTACAGCACCGAGTATCTGCGCCGCATCGACCGGGTCCTGGACTGGGCGCGGAAGTACGACATCCAGGTGCTGCTCGACGCCCACCAGGACGTCTTCGGCCCGGCGTTCGGCCACCGCGGCATCCCGGCCTGGGCGACCCGCACCGACGGGCTGCCCTTCACGCCGCACCCCGACGACTGGTTCTCGGAGTACTTCGAGCCCGCCGTGCAGCGCGCCTTCACCCATCTCTACGAGGACCCCGACCTCCAGCGCGCCCAGGCGCGGATGTGGCAGGTCCTCGCCGAGCGCTTCGGGCGTCATCCCGCCCTCCTCGGCTACGACCTGATCAACGAGCCGATGGGGGAGCTCCGGGAGGGCGAGGAGCTGCCGGCGGCCGCCCGCCGCATCGAGGCCCAGCAGCTCACTCCGATGTACAACAGGCTGGCCCGCGCGGTCCGTTCGGCCGACCGCGCCAACTGGCTGTTCGTGGAACCCACCCCCATCGTCGGCGAGGGCGTGCCCACCGGGCTGGGCGCGATCAGGGACCACCGCACCGTCTACGCCCCGCACTTCTACAACACCGCGATGGAGGCGGGCGCCGACTACGATCCGGCGGCCGGCTGGATCGAGTCGTACGAGGCCGCCGTCACCGCGTACCCGAAGCAGCAAAGGATCCCGGTCGTCGTCGGCGAATGGGGCCCGCTGAACAACCGGCTCCCGCAGATGGGCCGCTTCTACCGGGACGCGATGACCTCCCTGAGCCGCTACAGCTCGGGCTGGGCGGGCTACGTCTGGTGCTACGGCGGTGGCTACTGCGCCCTGGACGAGAACGGGGACTTTGCCGCCAACAAGGACCGGACCGCCACACCGTACGCGCCCGCCGTCGCCGGAACCGTCCACTCCGACACGTACGACGACCAGGCGCGCGTCTACCGGCTCACCTACACGGCGGGTCGCCGCGGCACCACGGAGATCTCGCTGCCGCCGGCCGCCGGGCGGTGGCGGGTCTCGGTGGACGGCCGCGCCGAGGTCCGCAGGCACGGGGGAGAGGTGCGCGTCCACGCCCGCAAGGGAGCGCGGGTCACGGTGACGGTGACCGGGACGGCGCGCGGCTGAACGGTCCGCACGGCGCACGTCGCACGCCCCCGCCTGTCAATCACGGTTGACAGGCGGGGGCGTGTCAACCTACGTTGACATCATGACTGAAGCGACGGATCTCGCCGCGCGCGCCGGTGACCGCGACCCCCGGGTGGGGCTGCGGGCGGTCGCCGCGCTGCGCCGGCTGCTGGAGCAGCTCGAAGCCGTACAGGTCAGGAGCGCCCGCGTGCAGGGCTGGTCGTGGCAGGAGATCGCGGCCGAACTGGGCGTCAGCAGGCAGGCCGTGCACAAGAAGTACGGGAGGCAGTGATGTTCGAACGATTCACCAGGGATGCCCGGGAAGTCGTGACCGGCGCCGTGACCCATGCCGAACGGACCGATGCCGCGTCGGTGAGTGAGGAGCATCTGCTGCTCGCGCTGCTGGACCGGCAGGAGGGGCGGGCCGCCTTCGCCGTCGCCTCGCTCGGGCTGGCGGACCGTCGTGCGTCCGTCGAGGCCGAGCTCGCCACGGCCCGCCGTCACGGCGGGCTGACCCGGGCGGACACCGACGCACTCGCCGGCATCGGCATCGATGTGACCGAGATCGTCGCCCGCGTAGAGGAGGCGCACGGGGTGGGCGCGCTCGACCGGGCCCGGCGGCGCGGGGCCCGGCGCCGCCCGTTCAGCCGGGAGGCGAAGGGCGTACTGACCAGGTCGCTGCGGATCGCGGCCGGGCGCGGGGACCGCTTCATCGGCGACGAACACCTCCTCCTGGCACTCACCGCCCGCCCCGGCGTGGCCGCCGAAGTGCTCGCCGCGCACGGCGCCACGTACGGGACGGTCAACCGCGCGCTGTACGGCAGCGGGAAGGAGGGGGAGGGGGAGCGGGAGCGGTTCAAGGAGGCGGGCTGACCCCCGTCCAGCCCGGCCTCCAGTTCCCGGCCTCCGGTCCCGTTTCCAGCCCGGCCCTCAACTCCTGCCTCCCGGTCCCGGTTTCCAGCCTGGCCCTCGACTCTTGGACCTCGGCCCTCGGCTCCCGGTCCCGGCCCTCAACTCCTGCCTCCCGGTCCCGGTTTCCAGCCTGGCCCTCGACTCTTGGACCTCGGCCCTCGGCTCCCGGTCCCGGCCCTCGACTCCTGACCCCTGGTCCCGGTCCCGACCTCCGGTCCCGGTCCCGACCCCTGGTCCCGGTCCCGACCCCTGGTCCCGGTCCCGACTCCTGGTCCCGGTCCCGACCCCTGGTCCCGGTCCCGACCCCTGGTCCCGGTCCCGACCCCTGGTCCCGGTCCCGACCCCTGGTCCCGGTCCCGACCTCCGGTCCCGGTCCCGACCTCCGGTCCCGGTCCCGACCTCCGGTCCGGGCCCCGGCCTCCCGGCCCCGTCCCCGCTACTTCGGCCCGTCGTCGCCCTTCCGCAGCAGCGCCCCGATCTGGGACGCCGCCGTCGAAAGGTGGCGGCGGGCCTCCGTCAGCTGGTCCTCCGTGACGCCCTTGTCCCGGGCCGTGTCGCGGATGTCGTCGCGGAAGCGGTCGAGCAGCCGGTCCAGGTCGCGGGCCGGGTCGCCGGTGCGGGGGGTGTCCTTGCCCCAGTCGGTGTCCGCGCCGGCGTCGGCCGGCTCCGGCTTTGCGTACGGGGGCCAGCCGCCCGTCCTGGCCAAGCCGCCGAGCTGGCCGGTGATCTCGGCCAGTCCCTCCCGTACGCCCGAGGGCCAGTCGCCCCGGGCGAAGTGCTCCTGGACCTGCCGGGCGGCGTTCTGCATCTGCTCGCGCGCCCTGTCCTGGGCCTCCTTGGCCTGGCGGCGGGCCTGCTGGGCGTCCTCACGGGCACGACGGGACTCGTCCTTCGCCCGGCGGGCCTGCTCCTTCCACTCCTGCTTGGCCTTGCGCAGCTCCTCCTTGGCGGCGCGCCAGGCCTCCTTGTCGCCGAAGTCGCCGAGATCGCCGAAGGCGGACTCCCAGTCGCCCTTGCGGCCCGAGCCCGAGCCCGAGCCGGAGCCGGAGCCGGAGCCGGAGCCCGAGCCGCCACCGGTGTGCCGGGTCTCGTGCGCCGCGGCCCGCATCTCACTGCGCAGCTTGCCGGCGGCGCCGCGCACGTCGTCCCGTATCTCGGCGGCCAGCTCGGCGACCGAATCCCGGATCTCCAGTTCCAGATCGGCCAGTTCGCCCGTGCGGCCGGCCAGCTCGGCGCGGCCCGCGTCGGTGATCGAGTAGACCTTGCGGCCACCCTCGGTGGCATGGGTGACCAGGCCCTCGGCCTCCAGCTTGGCCAGGCGGGGGTAGACCGTGCCCGCCGAGGGGGCGTACAGCCCCTGGAAGCGCTCCTCCAGGAGCCGGATCACCTCGTATCCGTGGCGAGGGGCCTCGTCGAGGAGTTTCAGCAGGTAGAGGCGGAGGCGGCCGTGGGCGAATACGGGGGGCATGTCAGAGCACCTTTCCGGTCGGCTCGGCATCGTACGGACTGTCCTCGGCCGGTGGGCGGCGCAGCAGGGCGATCGAGCCCGAGACGGTCGTCGCGCGCAGCTTCCCGGTTCCGGCGCCGAGCGTGCCGGTGATCTTCTTCGCGCCCCACTGGCCGCTGACCCGCAGATCCTCGAACCCGTTGGAGACGGAGCCGCTCGCGGTGTTGGCCTCGACCGTCGCGTCCGCCGGGTGCGGCAGCCGGATGGCGACCTCGCCGGAGACCGTGGTCAGCCGGATGTCCGTGGGCTTCCCGGTCGGGTCCAGGTCGAGCACCATGTTGCCGCTGACCGACTCCGCCCGTACGGAGGCCCCGGCGCCCTCGACGACCGTCAGATCGCCCGAGACCGAGTGGAAGCGGAGCTCGCCGGTGACCGACTGGGCCTCCACGCTGCCGGAGACCGTGTCGGCCAGCACCGGCCCCGCGAGCCCGACGAGCGTGGTGTCCCCGGTGACGCCCCGGACGTCCGTACGCCCGCGGATCCCGGAGACGACGGCGCCCGCGCCGACGACACCGACCTCGACCGCCGAGCCGGTCGGCACGGCGAGCGAGACGACCGCGCTGCGGTGCCAGCCCTTGCGGTCGAACCACTTCAGGAAGCCGTGCCAGGGCAGGTCCTCGTACGCGACGGTGAGCGTGCCCCCCTCCAGGGTCACTATCAGCGGCGGACCCTCGATCCCGGAGACCTCCAGCCGGGCGGTCGGCTCCTCGGTGCCGACGACATTGACGGCGCCCCCGACGATGCGCACGTTGAGCGCCGTCACGGGCTCGTCGAAGGTCAGTTTCTGGGGCTCGGCGATGGCCCATGTCGACGCAGGCACGGATCTGACCTCCCGGGGAGTACGGCGTGACGCAACATATCGCGTCTCTTGAACAACACGATATATCGCGGGACGGGGAAGTCAAGGTATGTCGCGATGCCCGCGGCGGGTCGGCCGCGGATCGCCGGGGGTCCTCGGGTGGCCCTCGGGTGATCAAAGTGCGCCGAATGCGGGCAAACTGCCCTAGCGTGTGAGGCATGAATGCGACATCTCCCGCGGGGGCGCTGCTGCTGTGCCGGGCAGAACCGGAGGCCGTACGGCCGGTGGCCACCCTGTTGCGCGAGCGGATGCTGCTTGCCCCCGCCGGAGACGGATGGTCGGTCCTCGTGCCCGAGGGGAAGCCCTGGCAGGGGTCCGGCGCCGGAACCGGTCCCGGTGTCGGTCCCGATCCCGGCGTCGGTCCCGGTCCCGGTCCCGGATTCCGTGTCGCGGACGTCGCGGAGCCGGTGGACCGGGTCGTGTCCGGCTGGGCCACCGCACTCGCGGTCGGCTCGACGTGGCCCGTGCTCGCCCTGTGGTGGGACGGCGACCGGGCCGGCTGCACGCTCGCCGTCGGTTTCCGCCGTCCGGTCGGCTACGTCTGGCTCGCGGACGGCACCCCGGCCGGTGAGGACGAGGCCATGCGCACGTTCGCCGACCGCCTCGGCCTCGACCCCGTACTGGACGTCCAGGCGCTCGAAGGGCTGACCCGTACGGACCCGGACGCCGACGCGCGCATCCGGCTGCGCGGGCTGCTCGCCGTACTGACCCGGATCGGGCTGACCCTGCCGCCCGGCCTGGACCCGGACACGCCCGGCGACCGGCTGTACGCGGCGGCCGACGGCCGGCCCGAGGCGGAACCGGTCGCCCGGACCGGCCGGCGCGGAGCGCTGCGGGCCGAGCTCGACGCGATCGAGAGCAGCCGTCTCGGGCCGTGGATGCGCGGCTCCAGGGCCCGGATGCTGGCCGGTGCCCAGTTCGCCGCCGGACTGCCGCTGGTCCTCCGGGGGATCAGGCACCGCGCCGGCGGATGGGTGCTCGCTGGGGCGCTACTGGTGGCGCACGGGGCGCTCGGGCTCGCCTACGACCGGATCAGGAGCGCCGGGGAAACGGGAACGGCGGACGGGCGGGGGTGACTGCGCGAGCGACCGCAGGCGTGACTGTTCGTCGTCGTCCGACTATTCGTCGTCGTCGTCCTCGTCGTCGAGCCGGGCCAGCCAGGTCGCGAGGCGCTCGACCGGCACCTCGAAGTCGGGATTGAGATCGACGAACGTACGGAGCTGCTCGGCGAGCCACTCGAAAGTGACCTCTTCCTCGCCTCGCCGCTTCTCCAGCTCCTCGATACCGCGGTCGGTGAAGTACATGCGGCAAGCCTAATGCCTGGTGACAGCCCCCCGGCGGGCGGGAGCGGATCACAGGACCGTACGTTCCGGCTGCTCCGAGGGCCCGTCCGGACCGGCCCGCGCCACCCCCGCCGTCCCCCTCGATCCCACCGAGAACCGGCCGGCGCCACCCCCGCGTCCTGGTCCGTGTACCCGTCCATGTGCCTCGCATCGGACGCGGACTGCCGTTAGCCTGCGGGTAGTTGGGGAACGGGGGGTTTCATGGGTGACAGTGACGCCCGTATTACGCGCATTGAGATGCCCGACGGTACGGAGGTCTGGGCGCGGATCTCCGGTGCCGAGGAGCTGGCGCAGCCCGGATCGGGCCCGTCGTTCACGGACATCGGCGCCGGGAACATCGCCGATCGGGTACAGGCCAGGGTCGAGAGCCTGCAAGGGGTCGTGACCAGCGTGGCGCGTTCGCTCGCCGAGCCACTGCGGTCCGTGCGGCCCGACGGGGTGAGCGTCGAATTCGGCATCGAGCTCACCGCGAAGTCGGGCAAGGTCGTCGGGCTGCTCGCGGACGGCGAGGCCAAGGGGTCGATCAAGGTCACGCTGACGTGGAACGGCGGCGGACCGCCGCTCGACCCACCCGCCGATCCCGCTCCATCCGCCGATCCCGCTCCATCAGTCCCGCCCGTTCCTTCGGTCCCGCCTGTTCCTCCCGCCCCGCCCGCTCCCTCCGCTTCCGCGGTGCGGCCCGCCACCGACCCGGCCGCCGGGGCATCCACCGGCGCACCGGCGCACGCGGGCGGCACCGCGCCGGACGACGGAAGCGGATCGTGACGCAGCCGCCGGGCGGGGGCGCGTGGCCGGGGCCGAACGGGGCGGAAGCCGCGCTGATGAGCCTCGTGAAGGACGCGACGGTGCGCATCCATCGTCCGGAGCCCGGGTATGCCCCTGAAGGATCCGACGGCGACTTCCTGGGGAGCGGCTTCTTCATCGCTCCGAGCTGGGTCCTCACGTGCGCGCACGTGGCGATGGAGGGGAGGGGGCGTCAGGTGAACGTGGTCTACAAGACCGCTCGCGGCGGCGACGCCGTCCGGGTCGGGGGCACGGTCGTGGCGGCGCTGCCCGAGGAGCGGCCCGGCACGGGCGGCTGGCCGGCCCCCGATCTCGCGCTCATCCAGCTGGTGCGGCCCGTCGAACACCCCTGTGTGTACCTCAGCGAGCGCTCCACGGGCATGAACCGCGGCGCGTACTACTTCGCGGGCTGGGCGGCCGGCGGAGCGGGGGCGCTCAAGCGGCTCGGCCGGGAGTGCCGGGTGGTGGGCACCGTCGACGACTGGGCGGACGGCGACGAACAGGTGCTGATCGAGGCGAGCCAGCTGTACGCGGGCATGTCCGGCGGACCCGTGGTCGACCTGGCCCGGGGCGAGGTCGTCGGCGTACTCAAGTCGCGCTCCACCGACACCGACGGCGGTACGGCGATCGGCGTGGAGCGGCTGCGCACACTGCCCGTGCCGGTCCGGGCCGCCACGGCCGAGTCCGACGACCCGTACCAGGCCGTGTTCCACGCCCACGACCGCTACCACGCCGACCGGCACAACAACCCGGTGGACGACGAGGAGACCTGGGCGGACGTCCAGCGGGACCTGGGCACCGTGGCGGGCCCGGCGCTCACCCCGCAGCAGCGCGTCGACCTGCTGGGACGGCTCGCCAAGCTCCCTCCGCCGGTCAGTACCCGCAGTCTGCTCGACATCCTCGGCGACCTCGGGTACGGATACCGGACCGTCGGCGTACCGGCCCCCCGCGGCTGGCGCGACGGGCTGGGCGTCCTGTACGACGCACGCGAGGGCGACGAGGCCCTGGAGCGCATCCTGCGCTACTGCATGAGCGCCATCTCGGCCGAACGCCCCTATGTGGTGCCCTCCACCCGGCTCGCCGAGGACGCCCTGTGGGACTGGGTGCGGGAGACCGCGGAGGACCGGCTGCGGCGGCCGTTCCGCCGCGAGATGGCCAGGCTCCGCAACCAGGGCAGGTACGCCCCGGGCACCGGGCACCTGCGGACACCCGAACCGGCCGGTGAACCGGTCCGGCCACCGAAGGCCCCCACATTCGTCGTGCTCCATCTGGAGCCCCGCGCGTGGCAGCCCGACCACTACGACTGGCGGGTCGTCGCCCGCCTCTCCGCCGTCGACCTGCCCGTCACCGAGAACTACCAGGGCACCCGGTCCGACGAGCTCCCGGCCAGGCTCGGCGCCTCCCTCGGGAAGGCGTTCCGGATGTGCGACGAGCCCGACAACCCCGCGATCCTCCAGGTCGTGGCGCCCTCCGCGCTGTTCGACCTGGAGGTCGAGAAGTGGCAGCTGCCCGCGGACAGCCTGCCTCTGGGAGTCCTGCGGCCGGTGGTCGTGCGGTGCGCGGACAGCGGACCCGGCCCGTCCGACGACGCGGTCCTGGAGAGCGAGCCGCGCTGGAACCGCCTCCGCGGCGGCCCGACCCGGGCCGCCGTCCTGGACTGCGACGACGAAATGCGGGTACCCGTGCCGGTGGCGGCGAAGCTGCGCGGACTGCCGTACGAGACCGTCCCGGTCCTCTGCCGGTACGGCGGCCGGCACGACACCCAGAGCGTGGCGGGGTTCGCGCGGGTGCTCGACGCCGGGTTCGGCGTGGTCCTGTGGCGGCGCCCGAAGGCCGAACGGCCCGCGTCCTGCACGGAGTTCCACCTCCGGGTCGTCGACACGGTCGACGGGGCGGTGGTGGCCGACCGGCTTCCGAGGAAGATCCAGGAGCTGAGGAAAGGGGTGCGCGAGGGCCGTCCCGACATGTTCTGGTCGGACGGCATCGCGCTGGTCTACGGAGACCCGCAACCACCGCCGCCCGGCCCGTTGTTGCAGGCCCCGTGAACCCCCTTACGAGGGCTGCCCCGGATGACTACGGTGAACCACGTTCGACTGCTGCCCCTGGCCGGACGAGTGATGACGAGGAACACGTTATGAGTGAACCCAGCGAGTGGCTCATCTACCGAGGGGCCGGCGAACCGCACGAAGGCATCGACCAGTTGCCACCGCCGCCGCCCTGGCGCGACTTCGCGAGCCGTGGCGCCCCGGAGCCCGACGGCGACGGCTCCGCCGACCGGAGGCTCGGCGGCCACCGGCACATCGCCGAACTCCACCGGCCGGGCGCCGAGGAGCTCGAAATGATCAACGCCGCGCTCTATCTGCGGCGCCCGCTGCTGGTCACCGGCACACCCGGCGCCGGAAAGAGCACCCTGGCCCACTCGGTCGCCCACGAGCTCGGGCTCGGCCGGGTGCTGCGCTGGCCGATCGTGAGCCGGACGACACTGCTGGACGGCCTGTACCACTACGACGCGATCGCCCGGCTCCAGGACGTACAGATCGCCGCGCACAGCGCCGCGGCCGACCCGGACGGGGCCCGCGCCGCGGACGACGTGGGCAGCTACATCCGGCTCGGACCGCTCGGCACCGCACTGCTGCCCGCGGACCGGCCCCGGGTGTTGCTCATCGACGAGCTGGACAAGAGCGACATCGATCTGCCGAACGACCTGCTGAACGTGCTGGAGGAAGGCGAGTTCGGCATTCCCGAGCTGGAGCGGATCGCCGACCGGCTGCCCGACGGGGAGGCGCAGGTCCTCGACGACGACGGCAACAAGGTGAAGGTGCGGGGCGGCCGAGTGCAGTGCACCTCCTTCCCGTTCGTGGTGCTCACCAGCAACGGGGAGCGGGACTTCCCGGCACCCCTGATGCGCCGCTGCATCCACCTGGAGCTCGGACGCCCCGACCACCAGCGTCTGGCGACCTTCGTACGTGCCCATCTCGGCGACGAGGCGGCCCGCTCCGGGGACGACCTCATCGCCCACTTCCTGGAGCGGTCCCGCAGCGAACTCCTGGCCACGGACCAGTTGTTGAACGCGATCTACCTCACCGACGCCGCGGCCCCGGCCGGCCGCGACCGCCTCGCGGACCTGCTCATCCAGCGACTCGACCGGCCGAGGTGATGTGCTGATGGCGGGCGCCGGCGCACGACACGGTCCGGACGGCGAACACCACGACGGCGACGGCGGCCCCGGTCCCGACGGCGAACACCACGACGGCGGCCCCGGTCCCGGCCCCGACGACGCGGGGCTCTACCCCGCCCTCGTGGCACGGCTGCGCGAGGCCGGGCTCGACCCCGACGTCGAGCAGCTGCGCGACGCGCTCTGGCTGGCCCGCTGGGCCCGCCACCCGGAAGCGCCACCGGCGGATGCCGAGGGGCAGGGGTACGTCCCGGACGTCCACCTCCCCCAGGAGCGCCCGGAAGGGCGGCCCGGCAACCCCGGTCCCGACCCCGGTCCCGCGCCCGGCCCGGTGCGGCCCGCGCCCGACATGCCGGGCGACGAACCCCTGCCGAGGGCGGACCCGGGAGACCCGGACCGGCGGATCACGCTCTACCCCGCACCCCGCACCGGCCCCGTTGGCCGGGCCCGCTCCGGCGGCCCGTCCGGCACGGGGACGGGCGGTGCCCGCAAGGGGCGTACGGCAGAGCTCACCTTCGGCGTGCCCGCCGCCCCGGCGTTGCCCGCCCCGCTCGAACTCCAGCGGGCGCTCAGGCCGTTGCAGCGCTACCACCCCGCGTCGCCACCCCTGCGCAGCACCCTCGACGAGACGGCCACCGCCGAACTCAGCGCCCGCGCCGGGGGGTTGATCATCCCGGTGTTCCGGGGCGCGTCCCGGGGCGAGGCGGTCCTGCAGTGCGTCATGGACGCCTCGTCCTCGATGCTGGTGTGGGACCGGATGTTCGGTGAACTCCAGCAGATATTCGGCCAGTTGGGAGCATTCCGGGACGTCCAGGTGCGTTATCTGCACCAGGGCCCGGACGGCGCGGCCGCGGTGAGCCGCAGCCCCGACCCGGCCGCGGCGCCGCTGAACTCCGCGGACCGGCTGAGCGATCCGACCGGCCGCCGCGTCACCGTCCTGGTCAGCGACTGCGCCGGCCCGCTCTGGCACAGCGGCCGGGCCCACCGGCTGCTGCACCAGCTGGCCGCCCAGGCCCCGGCCGCCGTACTCCAGCCACTGCCGCAACGGATGTGGAACCGCACCAGGCTGCCGGTCACCTACGGCTCGCTGTCCCGGGGCGACGGCCCCGGCGGAGCCGCCGTACTCAAGGTCGTGGAGCAGCCGGGCATGGGCCCCGCCGTGCACCCCGGCGCCCTCGCCGTGCCCGTACTCCCGCCGGTGGAGGGGGCGTTGGCGGCCTGGGCGAGGCTGCTCTCCGGCGCCGGATCGGGGCAGATCTCCGGTGCGGTCGGCTGGGTGCGGGCCGATCAGCCGGCGGCGGCCGCGCAGCGGGCCGGCGACGGACTCTCCTCGCTCCAGCTGGTCAGCCGCTTCCGCTCGGCGGCCTCACCGGCCGCCGGGCAGCTGGCCGTCTACCTCGCGGCGGCCCCGCTGCACCTCCCCGTGATGCAGCTGGTGCAACGTACGATGCTGCCCCACTCGGGCCCTTCCGAACTCGCCGAGGTGCTGCTCAGCGGACTGCTGACGCGCAGCAGGAACGCGGACGGCGGGGAGCACGACGGCCAGTGGTACGAATTCGTGCCCGGCGTCCGGGAGGCGCTGCTCGGCCCGCTGGGCCGCGACGAGGCACTGCTCGTCCTCAAACACTGCTCGCAGTACATCGAGCAGCGGTTCGGGAAGGGCGGGCCGAACTTCCCCGCCCTGGCCTTCGCCCAGCTCGGCGAACGCCCGCGCGCACGCGGACACATGCCGGCGCCGGCCGGTTACGGCGCGGCTTCCTCGGAGAACGGCGCACCCGACAGGGAGATCGAGGAGGCCGGTGAGAACGGGGAGAGCGACACAGGCGGCGGGTCGCGCGTCCCCCACCCCTTCGCCGAGGTCGCGGTCCGCGTACTGGAGCGTTTCATGCCCCTGCCCGAGCAGTTCGTGATGCAGACCGGACACGGTGGCGGTCCGGGCCCCGACCGGACCTCGCGCGCGGCGGTGGCGAGCGCCCGCGCCCTGTTGCGGCAGTTCGAGTCGGACAGCATGGTGCAGTACCTCATCGACGCGGTGCAGCTGCTGCGCGGCGCCGCCGAACGCGAGGAGCAGCCGGACACCGACCCCGGGCTGTGGGCGGAGTACTCCCGCTGCGTACTGCGCCTGTGGGAGGTCCAGGGCGACGCCGAACTGCTCCGCGAGGCCGAGTACGCCGCCGAACGGGCCGCCGCACAACCCGCCGCGGTACGCGAACGGGCGGTACTGGCCAAGGTGCTGCACGCCGCGGCCGACGACCGGCGGCGGCGCGGCGACCGGCACGGCGCACTGGAGCTGCTGCGCCGCGCCGACCGCGAGTACACGGCCGCCTGCTCGGCCCCCGGCCTGGACCCGGCCGAGGCCCTCCGGCTGACCCTGGAGCGGGTCCGGGCCCTGGAGGCGCAGTGGCGGCTCGACGGCGACACCGCCCTGCTCCAGGCCGCGTGCGGGATGCTGGAGGCGTTCGCCGATGTCTGGCCCGACCAGGAGAACCGCCCCACCACCCTGCCGCTGGCGCACGGACGGACCCTGCTGAAGCTGGCCGGTGCCACCGCCGACCCCGAACAGTCCCGGGTGTACGCAGGCCAGGCCGCCCGCTCCCTGCGCACCGCCTTCGGACAGGGCGGCGGCCGGCACACCCTCGGCACCGAGGTGCGCATCCTGCTCGACCTGGTGGACGCCCTCCTCGGCTCCGGCGAGGAGCCGGACGAGGCCGCGACACTCGTCGAGCAGGCCCTGGCGACCGTACGCGACCAGCGGCAGCTCGCCACGCTCCGGATCAGGGCCGGCCGGATCCGCGTCGCCCGGTACGAGCACACCGGAGAGCCGGACGAACTCGTGGCCGCCGCCGACTGGTTCGCCCACGCCGCACGGGGCGTGCCCCGCGACTCGCGGGCCCACGCCGACCTGCTCGCCGAATGGGGCGGCACCCTGCTGCGCCGGGCCCGGCTGCCGGACGGCCGCCCGCACATCGGCGCCGCGATCCGGGTGCTGCGCGACTGCCGCACGGAGACGCCCGCGGGCAGCACCCGCCAGGCCGGGCGGCTCCTGATGCTGGGCCGCGCGCTGATGCTCCGGCACCAGGCCACCGAGGACCGGGTCGACCTCCGCGAGGCCGAGCACCTCTTCGGCCTCGCGGCCCAGGAAGCGGCCGACCCGCTGACCGAGGCGAACTGCTGGCTGGAACTGGGCCGCTCCCACCTCGACGCCGCCCGGGTGCTCCGACGCCCGGCCCGGCTCGACGAGGCGGCCGAGGCGTTCCGGAGCGCGGCGGAGGCGGCCGGCGCGGCGGAGGAGGAACCGGACAGCCCGCAACAGGTCTGGCAAGCCGTCGAGCTGGCGGCCACGGCCAACCACTGGCGGGGCATGACGTACGAGCGAGCGGGACGCCCCCGGGCGGCCCGCGGGGCGTACCGGGCGGCCCGCCAGGAATGGCGCAAGCTGCCGGACGGCGGCGGATCCGCGGGCGGGTCGACCGCCGAGCGGCTGGCGGAGCTGGAGCGCTGACGGCATCTGAGGGGAGGCGGCCGGCGTGCGGAGTCCCGCCACCGTGTGACCGGCGTACGACCGACGCCGGTGGACGGCAGGTCCGGCAAGGCGTAGCCCGGGTCCTGCGGGGCATCCGTACATTGGCGGCCGGTACGCGGGATCAGTGCCGGCGCACGGACCATCGGGTACACGGGCCCGACCGGGCGCTCAAGGGCGAGCGCGCCGGCTCGGGCACGAGGGGTGTTACGGGGAGGCGTGATGAGCGAGACGGTGCACAAGAACATCCCGGACGGCGTTCCGCCGGGTGTTCCCTCCGGCGGAGCGGACGCGCTGCCCGACCTGCTGGCGCTCGATCTGGAGTCGCTGCGGACACTGGACCATCCGGTGCTCGCCGAGGTCGTCGCGGATCTGCGCGGGCGGGTCGAACAGCCGCGGGAGATGCTGTGGGGGTTCAACAACTCCTTCTGACGGCCGCCGTCTGCCTCCGCTCGCGGCCCGGACCCGGGAGAAGGGTGCCGTGGCCGCACGATTCAGGTCCGGGGGCCCGGTTGAACAGGACATCGTGACAGGGCACGGGTTTGTCGCCGCCGCAGGCCAGGGATACTCGCCCCGGGGCGGCGACGGGGGCCGTGCCGGCGGATGCGAACGGCACGGGGGTGCGGGAGTGTCTCGACAGGCGACGCCGAAAACGCCCCCGTGCCCCGACGACCACCGACTCCTGCCCGCCTTCGGGCAGTTCATCGTCAAGGTGCACGGCCGCTGCAATCTCGCCTGCCGCTACTGCTACCTCTACGCGGGCCCCGACCGCACCTGGCGCGACCGCCCGGCCGCCGCCGCACCCGCCGTCCTGGACCGCACCGCGCACCGCATCGCCGAACACGTGGCGGCCCACGGACTGCGCGAGGCCGCCCTCGTCCTGCACGGCGGCGAACCCCTCCTCGCGGGCGCCGGGCGGCTGGCCGCCTTCGCCGGCCGGGTACGTGCCCTGGCGCCCGCCGGCTGCACCGTCCACACCACCGTCCAGACCAACGCGACGCTGCTCACCGAAGCACGCACGGCCACTCTCGCCCGGCACGGCATACGCATAGGCATCAGCCTCGACGGCGGCCTGGCCGCCCACAACACCCAGCGCACCGACCACGCGGGACGCCCCTCCTGGCCCGCCGCCTCGCGCGGCGCCCGGCTCCTGGCCGACCGCCACCCCGACGCCTACGCGGGCATCCTCACCGTCGTCGACCCGCGGACCGACCCGGTCGAGATGTACGAATCGCTGCTCGCCCTGCGCCCACCGGCCCTGGACCTGCTGCTGCCGCACGGCAACTGGACGAACCCCCCACCGGGCCTGCCGCGCACGGTCACCGGGCCCGGCCGCCCGACCCCGTACGGCGACTGGCTCACCACCGTCTTCGACCGCTGGTGGCGCAGCGGACGGCGGGAGACCCGGATCCGGCTCTTCGAGGAGTGCATCGCCCTGCTGCTGGGCCTGCCCGCCGCCACCGAATCGCTCGGTCTCGCCCCCGTCGACGCGATCGTGGTCGAGACCGACGGGACGATCGAGCAGGTGGACTCCCTCAAGTCCGCCTACGACACCGCCGCCGCCACCGGTCTCGACGTCTTCCGCCACACCTTCGACGACGCCCTGCGCCACCCCGGCGTCGCCGCCCGCCGGGCAGGCGCCGACGCGCTCGCCGCCACCTGCCGGGCCTGCCCGCTGCTGACCGTCTGCGGTGGCGGCCACTACGCACACCGCTACCGCGCAGAGAACGGCTTCGCGAACCCGTCCGTCTACTGCGCCGACCTCGAACGGCTGGTACGCCATGTCGCGGCCCGGCTGTCCGACGCGACCGCAGGAGAACGCCGATGATCCCCCCACTCCCGGACCACATGCTGCGTCGACTCGGCCGCACCGAGGGCGACGCCGACACCCTGCGCATACTCGTACGCGATCAGGACACCCGCCGGCTCGTGCTGCTGCGGGCCCTGCTGGACGCGGCCGGGGCGGCCCCCACGACCGTCCTCCCGTCCAGCGACCTCGACCGTCTCCGCCGGGACTGGGCCCTGCTGGAGAAGGCCGAACGCGCCGACCGGACCGCCGTGCGCACCGTCCTGCTGTACCCCCTCGCGGGCCCCTGGGCGCAGCGCTGCCTGCGCGGACTCGTCGGCCCGGGCCCCGCGTCCGGCCTCGCCCCCGACCCCGGACTCCGGGCGGATCTCGACCACTTGAGCGCCCTGGCGGCCGCAGCCGCGATCCGTGCCGGAATCCCGTTCACCACCCGGCTCACCGCGCACGACGGGCTCCTGCCGCTGCCCACCCTGGGCGCCCTGCGCACGGCCCACGAGGCGTCCGGCACGGTCGATGTCACCTCCTCCGACGGCGAACTGACGCTGCGTGACAGCCCCACCGGGCCGCCCCTGGTCGCGCACACCGACCCGGACGGAACGACCGGGTCGGCCGATCCGCGCTGGCTGCCGGTGCTCGCCCTGCCCGCAGGGCAACACGGCATCGGCCCCGTGCCGCTGGACGACGTGGACCCGTACCGCACCGACGGCCGCCGCCCGCAACCGCACGGGCTGAGCACCGCCACCCGCATCGACGACCACGCGCGCAAGACCTGGGCCGAGTCCTGGGCCGGAGTGGCACCACTGCTCCGCGTCGGCGGCGAGCACCGGATCACCGAGGTGGCGGTCCTGCTGCGCTGCCTGGTCCCGCTCGGCCCGCCACCCGGTTCCGGGCCCGCGGGCGACAGCGCGGCACACTGCAGCGGCACCAGGCGGGAAGCGTTCGGCGCCGTCCTCAGCAGCAGGCCGGCCACCCCCGCCTACTTCGCCTCCACCCTCGTCCACGAACTCCAGCACACCAAGCTGGCCGCGCTCTGCGCCCTCGTACCGCTGCACCACGAGGACGCCGAACCGCGCCACTTCGCCCCCTGGCGCCCCGACCCGCGCCCCTTCGACGGCCTCCTCCAGGGCGCCTACTCGCACCTCGCGCTCGCCGACTACTGGCAGCGTTTCGCCCTCTGCGCGCGACGCGTCACCCACCGCGACCTGGCCTGGGCCGAGCACGCCCGATGCCGCGAACAGGTCGGCGCCGTACTCCCCGCACTGGCCGGATCGGCGGCGCTCACCCGCGAAGGCCGAATACTCGTCAACGAGATGATCGCGCTCTACCACCGTCTGGACGATTGTCCGCCTCCTGCGGGGCACCTCGCGCGCGCGCAGGCGTACGTGGCCACCACCAAGGTGATATGGCAGCAGAGGAACGGCCCGTGAAGGCCGTGCGAGACCCCGGGATTGTCCGCCGGAACGACCAGGCTCCGGTGTATGTTGACAAGCTCGAATCGAGGCAGGGAGACGGTTGAATGCCCGGAACGCGTAGGCAAGTTGGAGCAACCGGGGCGCAAACCGTCACCATCAGTTTCGCCGGATTCAACCGCGCCTGGGCGACCTGGATCGGGGACCGTCTGGAGCGGCGCGGAGTGACGGTCGTCCAGCAGCGCTGGGATCCCCCGGTGGAGGTGCCGCTGGAGGAGTCGCTGCGGGACCTGACGCTCTCCAGGGGCCGCGTCCTGGTGATCCTCAGCGACTGGTACTTCCAGCTCGGCCCGCGCAGCCACGACGAGTGGAACCGGGCGCTGCGCGAGGTCGTCGCCCCGGACCCGGACCGCTTCGCCGCGGTCTGCCTCACCACCTCGGCCCTGCCCGGCGCCACCTCCGCCCTCGCCGCCGCCGACCTCACCAACGTCGGAGCCGAGGAGGCCGAGCGGCGTCTCCTGGTCCGCCTGGGCCTGCCCACCGACCCGCTGCCCGAGCCGGTCGAGCACCGGCCGGGCCCCCGGTACCCGGCCGACACCCCCGAGGTGTGGGGCGGGGTGCCGCGGCGCAACACCCGGTTCACCGGACGCGAGGAACTGCTGAACAAGACGTACCAGGCGCTCCAGGACGCCGGGTCCGGCGCCGGGGTCGTGGCGCTGTACGGCATGTCCGGCGTCGGCAAGACCCAGCTGGCCGCGGAGTACGTCTACCGCTTCGGTTCCGAGTACGACGTGGTCTGGTGGGTGCCCGCCGACCGGCGTGCGCTCTACCGCCAGCGGCTCGCCGAACTCGCCCCCGAACTGGGCCTGTCCACCGGTGTCGAGTACGGCGAGCGGCTGCGCGCGGTACGCGACGCGCTGCGCCGCGGCGAACCGCACTCCCACTGGCTCCTCGTCCTCGACGGCGCCGACGAGCCGGAGAACATCTGGGACCTGGTGCCGACCGGCCCCGGACACGTCCTGATCACCTCGCGCAACCCGGAGTGGGGCGAGCACAACAGCAACCTCGTCGAGGTGCCCGTCTACACCAGGGACGAGTCGGTCGCCTTCGTCCGGCGCCGTGCCCCGCGCCTGAACCCCGCCGAGGCCGACCGGCTCGCCCACGCGCTCGAAGACCTCCCGCTCCTCCTCGACCAGACCGCGGGCTGGCTGAACGACTCCGACCTGTCGGTCGAGGAGTACATCGAACTCCTTGAGGGCGGCATCGACCAGGACGTCGTCAAGGTCTCCGCGGACTTTCCGCTCGCCTTCCAGACCGCCTGGTCGATACTGCTGAACAAGCTCAAGGACACCGTCCCCGAGTCCGTCGACCTGCTCCGCCTGTGCAGCTTCTTCGCACCCGGCTCCATCCCCGTACGGCTGCTGAAGGAGATGCCCGCGGGGGAGCTGCCGGAACAGGTCTCCGGCCTGTTGAACGACCCGCTGCTGTGGAACAAGGCGATCGCCCAGCTCCGCCAGTACTCCGTGGTCCGGCTGGAGTCCCACGAGTCGGCCGTCGAAGAGGCGTCGTCCGGCGAATCGCTCTACATGCACCGCATGGTCCACCAGATCGTCGGCCACGACATGACGGAGCGGGATCGCAAGGAGTTCATCGACGTCGTCCGGCGGGCGCTCGCCGCCGCGGACCCCGGCAGGCCCACCGACACCCGCCTGTGGCCCGCCTACGCCGAGATCACCCCGCACCTGAAATGGGCCGACGTGCTTCGGAGCACCGACCCGGCGGTGCAGTCCCTGGTGCTCAACTGCCTGCGCTACATGTACCTCTCGGGGGAGTACCGGGCCGGCATCAAGCTGGGCGAACGCGCCATGCGGGCCTGGCGGGAACTCCTCGGCGAGGACCACCCCAGGATCTGGGACCTCAGCTACCACTACGCCAACCTGCTGCGGGCCGTCGGCGACTACGCCGGCACGGAGGCGATCGAACGCGCCGCCGTGGACCATTTGCGCACCGAGCGCGGCGTACAGGACCTGGAGCACCTGCGTGCCGCCGGGGGCCTCGCCGCCGACCTGCGCGGCCTCGGCCGGTACGACGAGGCGCTGGAGATGTCCGGCTGGGTCCTCGCCGCCTACCGCGAGCTGCTGGGCGACCAGGACTCGCGCACGCTCAACGCGCAGAACAACCTGGCCGTTTCGCTGCGGCTCCTCGGCCGGTACCAGGAGTCGCTGGACCTCAACCAGCGCACCCTGGAAGCCCGTCGGCAGTTCCTGGGCCAGCGCCACAACTGGACCCTGTCCTCCCAGACCAACTACGCCACCGACCTGCGGCTGCTCGGCCGCTACAGCGACGGACTGTCGCTCCAGAACCAGAGCGCCCGGGTGCACCGGCTGGTCCTCGGGAACGACAACCCGCAGACCCTGCGGGCCGAGTACAACCTCGCGCTGTGCCACTACCGCTCGGGCGAGCGTGCCAAGGCCTCGGCCCTGTTCACCCGGGTCCTGGAGCGATGCGAACGCGTGCTGGGCGAGAACGACCCACTGACCATGATGTTCGCGGCCGGCCAGAGCTGCTTCGCCCGCGAGCACGCGGACATCGACCAGGCCAGGGCCATAAGCGAAAAGGTCGTCGACGGCTACCTGAACATGCTCGGCGAGGAGCACCCCTTCGTGTCGGGAACACGGGCCAACCACGCCCTGATCCTGCGCAACGTGGGCGAGCGGGACCAGGCACACGCCCTCCTGGAAGGGGCCCTGGCCGCGCTGACGCAGGCCGTCGGCGAGTACCACCCCTGGACCCTGGGCTGCGCCATCAATGCCTCGGCGCTGCGCAACCTGGTGGGAGACCCGGAATCCGCGGCCGCGCTGACCGACGCGGTCATCGTCAGGGCCACCGAGACCCTCGGACGGACCCACCCGCTGACCCTCTCCGCCCGGATCGCCCACGCGGCGGACCTGCGTGGCGTACGGGAGAGGCAGCGGGCCGAGAAGGTCGAGAACGAGGCACTGGGCGACCTGGCCACCACCCTCGGCGCCCAGCACGTGCATACGGTCTCGGCCCGCTCGCGCAACCGCCCGTACTGGGACTTCGAGCCCCCGATCGTCTGAGAGCCTGCCGGACGGACCGAAGGGCCCGGCCCCCCGCGAGCAACTCGCGGGGGCCCGGGCCCTTCTGCGTACAGCGACCGGTCAGGCCTCGAAGACCTCGGCGACCAGCTGTGCCTGCTCGGCCTGGTGGCGCTTGGCCGAGCCGACCGCCGGGGACGAGCTGTGCGGGCGCGAGATGCGGCGCAGGCGCTCGCCGTGCGGGACGTCCGCGCCGACAGCCAGGTCCAGGTGGTCGATCAGGTTCAGGGCGATGAACGGCCACGCACCCTGGTTGGCCGGCTCCTCCTGGGTCCAGAGGTACTTCTCGGCGTTCGGGTACTTGGCGATCTCGGCCTGGAGCTCGGCACCCGGCAGCGGGTACAGGCGCTCCAGACGGATGATCGCGGTGTCCGTGACGCCGCGCTTCGTACGCTCGGCCTCCAGGTCGTAGTAGACCTTGCCGGCGCAGAAGACGACCTTGCGGACGTCGGCCGGGTTCACCGTGTCGTCGCCGATCACCGGGCGGAAGCTGCCGGTGGTGAACTCCTCCACCTTCGACGCGGCCGCCTTGAGGCGGAGCATCGACTTCGGGGTGAAGACGATCAGCGGCTTGTGGTGCGGGTTGTGCACCTGCCACCGCAGGAGGTGGAAGTAGTTCGACGGCAGGGTCGGCATGGCGACCGTCATGTTGTTCTGCGCGCACAGCGTGAGGAAGCGCTCGGGGCGGGCGGACGAGTGGTCCGGGCCCTGGCCCTCGTAGCCGTGCGGCAGCAGCAGCGTGACGCCGGAGGTCTGGCCCCACTTCTGCTCGGCCGAGGAGATGAACTCGTCGACGACGGTCTGCGCGCCGTTGACGAAGTCACCGAACTGGGCCTCCCAGACGACCAGCGACTCCGGACGGGCCAGCGAGTAGCCGTACTCGAAGCCCATCGCCGCGTACTCGCTGAGCAGCGAGTCGTAGACGTTGTAACGGGCCTGCTCGTCGGAGAGGTAGAGCAGCGGGGTGTAGTCCTCGCCGGTCACCTGGTCGACGAGGACCGCGTGCCGCTGGCCGAAGGTGCCGCGGCGGGTGTCCTGGCCGGCGAGCCGGACCGGGGTGCCCTCCATCAGCAGCGAACCGATGGCCAGGGTCTCGCCCATGCCCCAGTCGATCGTGCCGTTCTCCACCGAGGCCGCGCGGCGCTGCATCTGCGGCATCAGACGGGGGTGGACGGTGATCCGGTCGGGGATGTTGACCTGGGACTCGGCGATGACCTTGACGACCTCCGGGGAGATCGCGGTGGTCACGGCGACCGGGAACTCCGGCTGGACCTCGGGGGTGTGCGCCGGCGCCGGCAGCGAGGTGGCCTCGCGGACCTCCGCGAAGACCTTCTCCAGCTGGCCCTGGAAGTCCTGGAGCGCCTGCTCCGCCTCTTCCAGCGTGATGTCGCCGCGACCGATGAGGGACTCGGTGTAGAGCTTGCGCACCGAGCGCTTCTTGTCGATCAGGGTGTACATCTGCGGGTTGGTGAACTCCGGGTTGTCGCCCTCGTTGTGACCGCGGCGGCGGTAGCAGATGAGGTCGATCACGACGTCCTTGTTGAACGCCTGGCGGAACTCGAAGGCGAGCCGCGCGACCCGGACGACGGCCTCGGGGTCGTCGCCGTTGACGTGGATGATCGGCGCCTCGATCATGCGCGCCACGTCGGTGGCGTACATCGAGGAGCGCGAGGACTCCGGGGCGGCGGTGAAGCCGACCTGGTTGTTGATCACCACGTGCACGGTGCCGCCGGTGCGGTAGCCGCGCAGCTGCGACATGTTGAGCGTCTCGGCGACGACGCCCTGGCCCGCGAAGGCCGCGTCGCCGTGGAGCGCGACGGGCAGGACCGTGAAGTCCGTGCCGCCCTTGTTGATGATGTCCTGCTTGGCGCGGGCGATGCCCTCCAGGACCGGGTCGACCGCCTCCAGGTGCGAGGGGTTGGCGGCCAGCGAGACCTTGATCTGCTCGCCGTCCAGACCCGTGAAGGTGCCCTCGGCGCCCAGGTGGTACTTGACGTCGCCGGAGCCGTGCATCGACCGGGGGTCGAGGTTGCCCTCGAACTCGCGGAAGATCTGCGCGTACGACTTGCCGACGATGTTGGCCAGCACGTTGAGCCGGCCGCGGTGGGCCATGCCGATGACGACCTCGTCGAGGCGGGCCTCGGCGGCGGAGTCGATGACCGCGTCGAGCAGCGGGATGACGGACTCGCCGCCCTCCAGCGAGAACCGCTTCTGGCCGACGTACTTGGTCTGCAGGAACGTCTCGAACGCCTCGGCGGCGTTCAGCCGGCGCAGGATCCGCAGCTGCTCCTCGCGCTCGGGCTGCTGGGCGCGCGGGCGCTCCACCCGGTCCTGGAGCCACTTGCGCTGCTTCGGGTCCTGGATGTGCATGAACTCGATGCCGGTGGTGCGGCAGTACGACTCACGCAGCACACCGAGGATGTCGCGGAGCTTCATCAGCGACTTGCCGGCGAAACCGCCGACCGCGAAGTCCCGCTCCAGGTCCCACAGGGTGAGGCCGTGTTCGGTGATGTCCAGGTCGGGGTGCTTGCGCTGGCGGTACTCCAGCGGGTCGGTGTCGGCCATGACGTGGCCGCGGACCCGGTAGGAGTGGATCAGCTCGAAGACCCGCGCGGCCTTGGTGACGTCGTTGTCGTGCGAGGCGTCGATGTCCGTCAGCCAGCGGACCGGCTCGTACGGGATGCGCAGCGACTTGAAGATCTCGTCGTAGAACTCGTTCTCGCCGAGCAGCAGCTGGGCGACGATCCGCAGGAACTCGCCGGAGGCGGCGCCCTGGATGACCCGGTGGTCGTACGTCGAGGTCAGCGTCATGACCTTGGAGATGCCCAGCTTGTTCAGGGTGTCCTGGGAGGTGCCCTGGAACTCGGCCGGGTAGTCCATCGCGCCGACGCCCATGATGAGGCCCTGACCGGGCATCAGGCGGGGCACCGAGTGGACGGTGCCGATGCCGCCGGGGTTGGTCAGCGAGGCGGTGACGCCGGTGAAGTCGTCCATGCCGAGCTTGCCGTTGCGGGCGCGGCGGACGATGTCCTCGTAGGCCTGCCAGAACTCGAAGAAGTTGAGCGTCTCGGCCTTCTTGATGGCCGCGACGACCAGCTGGCGGTCGCCGTTCGGCTTCACCAGGTCGATGGCGAGACCGAGGTTCACGTGCTCGGGCTTGACCAGGGTCGGCTTGCCGTCCTTCAGCGCGAAGGAGTGGTTCATCGCCGGCATGGCCTTGAGGGCCTGCACCATCGCGTAGCCGATGAGGTGCGTGAAGGAGATCTTCCCGCCCCGGGCGCGCTTGAGGTGGTTGTTGATGACGATGCGGTTGTCGAAGAGCAGCTTCACCGGGACGGCGCGGACGGACGTGGCCGTCGGCAGCTCCAGCGAGGCGTTCATGTTCTTCGCGACGGCGGCCGAGGGCCCACGCAGCGTCACGTACTCGGGACCGGCCGGGGCCTCGGTGGCCGGCGCGGCCGCGGCCTTGGCCGGGGCGGGCTCGGCGGCCTTCACGGCCGGAGCGGCCTTGGCCGGGGCTGCCGGGGCAGCGGCGGCGGGCGCGGCCTGTGCGGGGGCCGGAGCCGCGGGGGCCGGAGCGGGTGCGGCCGGGGTCTGGGCCGGGGTGGCCGGCGCGGGTGCGGCCGGGGTCACCGCGGCCGGAGCGCCGGGAACGGGCTTGTCCGCCGTGCCGGACGTACCCGGCTTGTAGTCGGCGAAGAAGTCCCACCAGGCGCGATCGACCGAATTGGGATCCTGGAGGTACTGCTGGTAGATCTCGTCGACGAGCCACTCATTGGGCCCGAAAGCAGCGGCCGGGTTCGAACCCGGGCTGGCTTGGTCGGTCGAGATGCTCGAGTTACTGGGGGACTGAGACGACACGGCGGCAACCGCCCTCTTCCGCTTCACAAGGTGATGGACAGCGGAAATCAAGGCTACGCCTCCCCGGCCGTTCCACGCAGGCCGGGCCGGTCTTCGTCGCGCAAGTCACATCGGAAGGCGGGTTTCGGTGCGGGAATTGGCGGGAAACAAGCACAGTTCCGCTTTGTTTTGGGTACGTGGCAGCGCGGCTGCGGCCCACTGGGCCGCACCCCTTGAACGGAACACGCAGAACGTGCCCTTCCGGTTCGAACCCTATGTCAACCTCGCTGCTGAGGGATCCCCGGAAGAGTGACCTGAATGCGGCAGCCGCGCACGGATTCGGCCACGCCGATGCGTCCGCCGTGCAGATCCACCGCCCAGCGGGCGATCGCCAGGCCGAGGCCCGTCCCGCCGTCGCTGCCCGGGCCGTGCGGGGAGGACACCTCGCCGCGGTTGAAGCGCTCGAAGACCCGGTACCGCTCGGACTCCGGGATGCCCGGCCCCTCGTCCATGACTTCGAGCGTCAGGGACTCCGGCGCGGTCCCGCGCCGGGCCAGCACGGTGACCCGGCCGTGCGGCGGGCTGTGCTTGACGGCGTTGTCGATCAGGTTGGCCACCACCTGGTGCAGCCGCTCCGCGTCCGCGTGCGCGGTCAGCTCCGGCGGCGACACGTCCAGGTGCAGATGTACGTCCTTACGGGTGTGGTTCCCGGAACCGGACGACAGCCGGCGGTGCCCGGCGGCGAGGTTCGCCTCCTTCAGCACGCCCGACAGATAGGGCCACACCTCGAAGCGGCCGGCCTTGAGCGTGACCACCCCGTTGTCCAGCCGGGACAGGTCCAGCAGCGTCTCCACCAGCCTGCCGAGCCGCTCGGTCTGCTTCAGAGCGGTACGCATGGTCTCCGGATCGGCCGAGGACACCCCGTCCACGACGTTCTCCAGCACGGCTCTCAGCGCCGCGATGGGTGTTCGCAACTCGTGCGAGACATTGGCGACCAGCTCCTTGCGGTGCCGGTCCACGGCCTCCAGATCGTCCGCCATGCGGTTGATCGTCTGGGCCAGGTCGCCGAGCTCGTCGCGCCGGTCGGCGCCGCTCACCCGTCTGGTGTAGTCGCCGTGCGATATCGACCTGGCCACCGTCGTCATCTCGTCCAGCGGCGAGGTCAGGCCGTGCGCGACGAACTGAGTTATGAGCAGGGTCGCGATCACCGAGAACACCGTGATGAACCGCAGCTCGGTCCTGGTGCGCACGGCCACCATCAGCAGCCCGGTGGTGATGAAGACCGAGACCACGACGAGCGTGCTCATCTTGGCCTTGACGGAGAAGGGACGCAGTCCGGAACCGGGCCGGGTCATGGAGCCGGGGTCTCCAGGGCGTAGCCGACACCGTGCACGGTACGGATCCGCTCCGCGCCGATCTTCCGGCGCAGCGCCTTGATGTGGCTGTCGACCGTACGGGTGCCGGAGGCGTCCGCCCAGTCCCAGACCTCGGCCAGCAGCTGCTCCCGGGAGAGCACCGCCCGCGGGGTGTTGGCCAGGCAGACCAGCAGGTCGAACTCGGTCGGTGTGAGGTGGACGTCGTCGGCGCGCACCCGGACCCGGCGCTGCGCGTGATCGATCTCCAGCTCGCCGAGGCGCAGTATCCCGCTGCGCGGCGTCACCGCGGCCAGTGCCGCGCGCTCGACCCGGCGCAGCAGGACGTGGACCCGGGCCGCCAGCTCGCGCATCGAGAACGGCTTGGTCATGTAGTCGTCGGCGCCGACGCCGAGACCGACCAGCATGTCCGTCTCGTCGTCCCTCGCGGTCAGCATCAGCACCGGCACCGGCCGCTGGGCCTGGACCCGACGGCAGACCTCCAGGCCGTCGAAGCCGGGAAGCATGATGTCGAGCACCATCAGATCGGGCTGCCACGCCTCGGCCGCGTCCACCGCCGCGGGGCCGTCGAGTGCGGTCTGCACCAGAAAGCCCTCGGCCCGCAGCCGGGCGGAAATGGCTTCGACGATCGTGGCGTCGTCCTCGACCACCAGCACCCGGCGCTGCGCGCCCGGGGTGGCCGCGACACCGTTGTGGGTGGTGTGTGTCTGTTCCATCGCCCCGCCCCTGCCCGTTCTCGCGGGGGCCATTCCCCCGGACGCACGGTCTTCGCTTGTGGATTTCGTGGGTGATCCCGTTACCGGTCAGCAGCGTAAAGGCAGTGGACTGCTCTCGGCTACGCAGGGTGTAACGCCTCGGACGCAAAGAGGTGGCGGAGTGTCGGTCTTGTGACGCTTGGCCCCCGGACTTCCGGGGGCCGGCGATACCCGATGGGGGAACTCAGGCTGTCCGAAGTGCGAGATGCACCACGTCGGGAACACCTCGGGCAACAGTGATCTCTTCAGTCCTTACCCCATCGAATCCGGCATTCCGCAAGGCCTGTTCGAAGTCGGCGGACGGCTGCGCGGACCACACCGCGAGAACGCCGCCCGGCGTCAGCCGCTCCCGGCAGTCCGCCAGACCGGCCGGGGAGTACAGGCCGGTGTTGCCCTCGGTGACGGTCCAGTCCGGCCCGTTGTCGATGTCCAGACACAGAGCGTCGTAACGGTCCGTAGTCGTATGCAGGTACTCGACCAGATCCGCCGTCAGGATCCCGGTCCGCGGATCGGCCAGCGCCGCGCCGGAGATCGTGCCCAGCGGCCCCTGGAGGTGCCAGTCCACGATCGCCTGCTCCCGCTCGGCCACGACGATCCGCCCCCACCTCGGCTCGGCGGCGGCCCGGACCAGCGAGAAGCCGACGCCGAGACCCCCGATGAGCACCGACGGAGCGGTCCGGCCGGGCGGCAGCGCGGCCAGCGCCGCATCGATCAGCAGCCGCTCGGAGCGCCCGTCGGAGGTGTCCATCAGGAAGCACCCGTTGGCGATGATCTCGAAGTCCTCACCCCGCTCCCGCAGCACGACCTCGCCGTACGGGCCTTCGCGGCGGTCGAGAACGACGGGGGAGGAGGTGTCGGAGTGATGGATGTGGGGCATGGTGCGGGTCTCCGGCGGGTGGCGGGCAGGTTCCCGGCCATCCTGGCCGGTCGGCGCGGCCCGGTGCCAGCGGATTGCCGGATCCGCGCCGAGTGCCCGGAGGGAACCGGCCGGTCACCCGGGCTCCGGGCGTGCGCCGCGCACCACCAGGAGGGCGGCCCCGGCCGCGTACGCCGCCACGGCCACCGCCCACGCCGCACCCTGCGGGCCCGGCTGCATCGGCCAGGCCCACACGGCCGCCGCGCCGCCCGGCGCGCGGGGCGCCGCCAGGTAGACGGCGCCGCCGTAGACCGTCATCGGCAGCCAGCTCAGCCGGGCGCCGATCAGCGCGGCGGAGGCCGCGGCCACCCCCGTCGCGCCGAGCACGTTGCGCACCATGGCCGGCACGCCGAACTCCTCCGGGTGCCCCGGGACCGCCGCCGCGAGCACCCCCGCCGTCACCGCGGTCAGCACCAGCAGATGCAGCAGCCGGCGCGGCCACCAGCGGCGTACGGCGGTCCGGTCCAGCTCGTCGCTGTGCGCGTGCAGGCCGGTGCCGATCGCCGAGGAGGCGAGCAGCGGGGCCAGCACGACGACCGGGACACGGGCGGTGTGGTCGAAGTGGGGCTGGTCCTGGAGCCAGTCGGCGGCCCGGGCGGCGACGAGGGCGATGCCGGCCAGGGTGGCGGCGGTGAGGGGGAGGGCGCGGGAGCGGAGGTAGAGGAGCGGCTGGATGCTCACAGGGCCGGGACCTCCGCGGGCGTGCAGCTCTTCCGGGTGGCCAGGTAGCGGCCGAGCCAGGCCCTGCGCTCGGCGTCCGGCAGATCCTTCAGGCGGGCGAGGTAGCGCGAGTCCGGGAACCACAGCGACTCCTCGTCGGCCAGCCAGCTGCGCACCGCGTCGTCCGTGCGCTCCACCCGCGCGGCCTCCTTGCCGACGACCTCGGCCCGTGGCTCCGGACAGTCGCGGCTTGCCAGGGTCATGGCGGTGTTCGCGAGGTAGCCGTGGGGATCGGTCAGCTCGTTCCGTGTGATGCCCCAGCCGCGCACCACGTGCCCGAGGGAAGCCTCGCCGTCCTTCGGGCCGAACTCCGGGGTGACGTATCTGACCGGTGCGCCCGGCACTCCTTCCAGGCGCGAGAACATTCCCGACAGGGCCTCGGACATCCGGGGCAGCAGCGGAGCGTCGGGCGCCCGCACGCAGAGCTGCGGTGTGCCGGGTGCGGCCGCCGAGCAGACCCGGTGCCGCACGGCCGGGTCGTCCCGGAACAGACCGGTGCCCGTGTGCGCGATCACCGCACCGGCCGTGACCGCCACGGCGAGCGGTACGACGGCCAGGCCGCGCCGCCGGGCCGCGTACGCGAGCAGCGTGGCGACGGCGATGCCGCCGGTCCAGGCCAGCAGGACCGGTGCGAACCACCACACCGGGACGGACCCGTCCAGCGGGTACTGCTCGGCGGGGCTCAGGAACCGGACGTCCGACTCCATGTAGCCCGGGGCGCCCAGGAGGACGTAGAGACCGGCCGCGAGCACCGGTGCGATCAGCCGCCACCGCACCAGCCGGCCGACGACGAAGCCCACGACGGCGATGGACAGCAGACAGCCGAGATCCGCGACGACGACCGAGAGGGACGGCCCGCCCGCCCCGGTGTACGGAGCCGTCGCCGCGAACACCACGCCCAGCGCGAGCAGATACCCGGCCGCCGCCCACAGCGCGATGGGCGCCGCTGCCGTCGTCGCCTGCGCGAGCCGGCCGCGCGGGACCGAGAGCAGCAGTTCGGCAGTGCGGCGACGGTACTCCCGGCCGCCCTGCCAGCAGGCGGCCGCGGCGACGAGCGGCCCACCGAGCAGCGCCGTCGCCGCGCGCAGCTGGGTCTGGGTGTCGCCCCAGTTCCCCTGCCACTGGGGTGCCTTGCTCCACAGCGGAACGAGGAGGGTCAGGACCACGGCGAGACCGGTCCACGGGGCGATCCCGCGCCGGAGTTCGGCCCGCAGGGCGGTGTGCGTCAGGCGGCGTACGAGTACTCCGGGATCCGTCATCGGTTCGCCACCGCCGCCCGGTGCGCCCGCAGCGCGGCGGTGTAGCCGCGCTCGATCGGGTTGCCGTCCGGCTGCCGGGCCCCGCCGTCCTCGGCGCCGCCGAGCTCCGTCAGCTCCCGCGTCGTACCCCGGTACGCGATCCGGCCCGCCTCGATCAGCGTCACATCGGTGCAGGCCGCGGCGACGTCCTCGACCAGATGGGTCGAGACGATCACGGTGGTGGAGCGGCCCAGCTCCCGGATCAGCGCCCGGAATTCGACCCGCTGCTCCGGATCGAGGCCGGCGGTCGGCTCGTCGAGCAGCAGCAGGTCCGGGGAGTTGACGATCGCCTGGGCGATGCCGACGCGCCGCACCATGCCGCCCGACAGGGTCTTCACCCGGGCGTCGATCCGGTCCGCCAGACCCACCCGGGCCACCGCGCGTTCCACGGCCGCCGGGACCGTCGCCGCGTCCAGCTCCTTGAGCCAGGCCACGTACGAGACGAACTCGCGGACCGTGAAGCCCGGGTAGTAGCCGAACTCCTGCGGCAGATAGCCGAGCCTGCGCCGGACCGCCGCCCGGCTGCGGTGGTCCGACCCGGTGCCGACCTCGCTGCCGAGCAGTTCCACCCGGCCGCCGGAGGGTGCGGCGACGGTGGCGAGCACCCGGATCAGCGAGGTCTTGCCCGCCCCGTTCGGCCCGAGCAGCCCGTGCACACCGGGCGTGAAATCGAGGTCGACGGCGTCGAGCGCGGTCGTCCTGCGGTGCCGGACGGTCAGTGCCCTGACCTCGACCGTGTTCACGGCTTCGGTGCCGCTCATGCGTTCACGCTCACAACGTCTCCAGATGGTCGAAGGATCTACGGCGTACGGCGAGCAGCGCGGCGCACACCAGCGCGCCCGCCGCCCAGCCGGCCTGTGCGGCGGGGCCCGCGAAGTACCGGGCGGCCCCGGTCGCCGCCGCGAGGGCGGCCGGGGGTGACGTGGCGAGGACGGGCAGGACGACGGCGCCCGCCCAGGCCACGGCGACGGACGTGGCGCCGGTGCGGCAACCGACGTACGAGCCGAGGGCGAGCGCCGCCAGCGTCATCGCGAGCCCGGGCAGCAGCCAGGCCGCCGCGCCGGGCCGGCCGGCGGACGCGGGCAGCGACGCCCCGGCGAGGGTGAGCGCCGGGATGCTCACGACGAGCACCGCGGCGGCCCTGGTCAGCAGCAGCCGCAGCCCGCCGGACGGGGTGGCGGCGGTGATCTCGTGCATCGGGTCCGCGTGCCGGCCGTAGGAGAGGCCGACCCCGGCGAGCGGCAGCACCGGCGCGACGACGAGGAGCAGCGGACGGACCGCCTCCCCGGCCCCGGCCCCGTACGCCAGCGCGACGGCCCCGACGGCCACCAGCACCAACGCCACCAGCCACGACCCGCGCAGCGCGGGCCCGGCGGCCCACAGCAGCCGCCCGGCCCGGGTGGCGGCCCCGGCGAAGCGGAACGGGGCGCCGGGGAGCGGCCCCTTCGCGGGCGCGCCGCCCGCCGCCGCGGCGTGCGGAGGCGCCATCGGCACCGGCTCCCGTACCGGCTTCGGCCCTTGCACCGGCTCCGGTGCCGGCCTTCGTACCGGCTCCTGTATCGGCCCTCGTACTGGCCCACGTGCCGGCTCCGGCCCTTGCATCGGCCCCCGTGCCGGCTCCCATGGCAGCCCCCGTGCCGGCTCCCGTGCTGGCTCCGGCTCCGGCCGTACTGGCTCCGGTGCTGGTCCTCCTCGCACCGGCCTTCGTGCCGGCCCCCGCACCGGCTCCTTCGCGGGCGTCCCTTCC
>NZ_JBCEWQ010000099.1:0-32206 GCF_038448545.1 Streptomyces sp. CLV115 | reverse complement strand
GTGCGGGGCGGGCGTCGAGGGGGTGCGAGGCGGGCGCACGAGCGAGTGCGGGCCGGGCGGGCTCCCCGGACGTGCTCCCGGCGCACAACCGCACCACCGGGGCGTCGGTCGTGCTCCCGGACCGTGGGAGACTCGCCCCCATGAACGGCAAGGTGTCCACCACCCGGACAAAGTTGGAGAGAGGCCGCAGCGCGCTCGGACCCGCGCTGGAACTGGTCCACACCGGACGCGCGCCCACCCGCGCCGTCCTCACCTCCGAGCTCGGAGTCACCCGGGCGACGGCCGGTGCGGTCGCCGCGGAACTGGAGGCGCTCGGCCTGATCCGGGTCGACTCCCGGCCCGGCTCCGCCGCCGGCTCGCAGGGCCGCCCCTCGCACCGGCTGTCCGTCCGGGAGTCGGGCCCCGTCGCCGTCGCCGCCCAGGTGCACGCCGACGGATTCCGGGCCGCGCTCGTCGGGCTCGGCGGGCGGCTGGTGGCCACCGCTCCCGGCTGTGTCACCGTCACGGCGGACCCGGCGCAGGTCATCGGTGAAGTGGTCGACGACTGCGCGCGGTTGCTGCGGGACAGTGGACTGCGCTGCGTCGGAGCGGGCCTCGCGGTGCCCTCGGCGGTCGCCGAACCGGAGGGCAACGCGCTCAACCCGCTGCACATCGCCTGGCCGGCCGGTGCGCCGGTGAGCGAGATCTTCGCCGACTGCGTGCGCGGGGCGGGCATCCCCGGACCCGCTTTCACCGGCAACGACGTCAACCTCGCCGCGCTCGCCGAACACCGGCACGGCGCCGGGCGGGGCGCCCAGCATCTGCTCTGCGTGGCCACCGGACACCGGGGAGTGGGCGGCGCCCTGGTCCTCGACGGCCGCCTGCACACCGGGAGTTCGGGGCTGGCGCTGGAGGTGGGGCATCTCACCGTGAACCCCGAGGGGCGCCCCTGCCACTGCGGCGGCCGCGGCTGCCTGGACGTCGAGACCGACCCGCTGGCCTTCCTCGTCGCGGCCCGGCGCGAACCCGGCCCGGAGGAATCGCTGCTCAAGCAGGCCGGGGACCTGCTGCGCACGGAGTACGGGGACGCGGCGGTAAGGGGCGCGGCCGAGGAACTGATCGACCGGCTCGGCCTCGGGCTCGCCGGCCTGGTCAACATCCTCAACCCGGACCGCATCATCCTCGGCGGACTGCACCGTGCCCTGCTCGACGCGGACCCGGAGCGACTGCGTGCGGTGGTCGCCGACCGCAGCCTGTGGGGGAGGAGCGGCAGCGTCCCGATCCTGCCGTGCACCCTCGACCACAACAGCCTGGTCGGCGCGGCGGAACTGGCCTGGCAGCCGGTGCTGGACGACCCGCTGGCCGCCCTGGCCTGACGGAGCCGGGCGGTACGGGTCTCGGCCGCCGTATCGCCTCCGCAGGTGTCCGAAGCCGTACAGGACTCCGCCCGGCCCGGTCGGCGCGTGTCCGCCGGGCGGATGACTTGCGCAGGCCATACGGGTTTCGGCCTCCGGCCGGGTCCGAAGGTGCGCGGCGGAGCGACCGCCCGTGCCGGGTCGCCCAACAGGACCGCTCCCAACACCCTTTTGCCCAGGGTCTGTTCGAGGCGAAGGCGCAGCCGTCACGGCAGGAGCGGCATGCCCGGGGCGCCGGGCACGACCGTGTCACCGCCCAGCAGCGGCTGTCCGCCGAACCGGGCCCCGGCGAGCGCGGCCGACTGCGCGGGCAGCCGCCGGCCCCGGCCGGACTGCCCGCAGCGTTCGTCCGCCCGCGCCCGCAGCAGGAACGGACTCGGCGGTCCCGGTGCCGGTCCCGGTCGTCGACGGGAGCAGCCGCGGCGGCGCCACGTACTCCCGAGGGGGTACGCGCACGGCCGCTGGCCGTACGACGACTCGGGAGCCGCTCTCGGCGAGGCTCACAAGCGTCAGGAAAACCTGAACTCCAACCCCTGAACCGAGGGAGCCGACCGAGATGAACACCCTGGCGTACAGCGGTGGACCCGGGCCCTGGATCCTCCTCTTCCCGCTCTTCTGGGCGGCCGTCGTCATCGGCGGCGTCACCCTGCTGCGCCGTACCGTCCGGCGCGGCCGACGAGGACCCTGGCAGGCCCGTACCACCGGGGAAACATCCGCCGAGCCGTCACCGATCACCCTGCTCGGCCGGCGCTTCGCGGCCGGCGAGATCGACGAGGACGAGTACTGGCGCCGGCTCTCCGTCCTGGACGAACAGTTCGGCCGCGGCAGCAAGGGAGGCGTGGCATGACCAGCACCGTCCCCGTCTCCGAACCCGTCCCCGCCGCCACTCCCGCCCCCGCCGCCCGGGTCGTCGACGCCGTGAAGCTCTACGGCGCGGGCGACACCCGGGTCAGGGCACTGGACGGGGTGAGCGTCGACTTCCCGACCGGGCGCTTCACCGCGATCATGGGGCCCTCCGGATCCGGCAAGTCCACCCTGATGCACTGCGCCGCCGGGCTCGACACACTCACCTCGGGCTCCGCCTTCATCGGCGACACCGACATCAGCGCACTCGACGACCGCGGGCTCACCCTGCTGCGCCGGAGCCGGATCGGCTTCGTCTTCCAGTCCTTCAACCTGCTGCCGACGCTCACCGTCGCCGAGAACATCACCCTCCCCCTGGACCTCGCGGGGGAGCGGCCCGACCGCGAGTGGCTCGATGTCCTCGTCGACACCGTCGGGCTCCGGGACCGGCTGCACCACCGGCCCGGCGAACTGTCCGGTGGACAGCAGCAACGGGTGGCGGTGGCGCGGGCCTTCGCCGGCAGCCCCGACGTCGTCTTCGCCGACGAACCGACCGGCAACCTCGACTCCCGCTCCGGCCAGGAAGTGCTCCGGCTGCTCGGCCGCACCGTCCGGCAGACCGCCCGTACGGTCGTCATGGTCACCCACGACCCGGTCGCCGCCGCCCACGCCGACGAGGTGGTCTTCCTCGCCGACGGCCGGCTCGTCGACCGGATGCCCGACCCCACGGCGGAGCGCGTGCTCGACCGCTTCAAGTCCTTCGCCCCCCACCCCTCGCGCAGGCGGTGACGGCATGAACGGCACCCGTGCCTCCGTACGCCTGAGCATCTCCTCGCTCCGCGCCCACAAGCGCCGCTTCGCCGGTACGTTCGTCGCCGTCCTGCTCGGCGTCGCGTTCCTGACCGGGACGCTCGTCATGGGCGACACCCTGCGCGCGAGCTTCGACACCATGTTCACCGACGCCAACGCCGGTACCGACGCCGTCGTGCGCGGCACCGATGTGATCACCGTCGCCGGTGAGACCCGGGGCACCCGGCAGCCGGTGAGCACCGCACTGGTGAAGCGGATCGAACGTACTCCCGGCGTCGCCGCGGCGGCGCCCGACATCCAGGGCGCCGGCCAGCTCATCGGCGCCGACGGCAAACCCGTCGGCGGACAGGGCCCGCCCACCCTCGCGGGCAACTGGATCGACGACCCGGAACTCAACCCGTACCGGCTCGCCACCGGGCGCGCCCCCGCCGCCCCCGGCGAGGTCGTCGTCAACCGTGGCACCGCGGACCGGGGCGGGCTCAGGATCGGCGACACGACCGTGCTGCGCACCCCCGAACCCGTACACGTCAGGATCGTCGGGCTGGCCACCTTCGGCGGCCAGGACGGCATGGGGCAGGTCACCTACACGGCGATGACGCAGGCCGACGCCGAGAAGTACCTGACGCCGAAGCCCGGCCAGGCATCGGCCATCCAGGTCCGCGCCGGCCCCGGCACCGGGCAGCGGGAACTCGTCGACGCGCTGCGGCCCGTGCTGCCCAAGGGCGTCGAGGCCGTCACCGGGCAGGCGGCGGCCGCCGAGAACCGGGACATGATCTCCGGCGCCTTCCTCGGCCTGTTCACCACGCTGCTCCTGGTGTTCTCCGGGATCGTGCTGCTCGTCGCCACCTTCTCCATCCACAACACCTTCGCCATCGTCGTCGCCCAGCGCACCCGGGAGAACGCGCTGCTGCGCGCCCTCGGCGCGGCACGCCGCCAGGTCGTCGTCGCCACCCTCGTCGAGGCGACCGCGGTCGCGGTGATCGCCTCCGCCGCGGGCCTGGCCGGCGGCATCGGGATCGCCGCCGGACTGCAAGCCCTCTTCCCCGCCGCGGGATTCCCGTTCCCGGACGGTTCGCTGGTGATCGGCCCCCTCTCTCTGGTGCTGCCGCTCGCCGTGGGTGTCCTGGTCTGCCTCGGCTCCGCCCTGCTGCCCGCCGTCCGGGCCGGACGCACCGCGCCGCTCGCCGCCCTGCGCGAGAGCGCCGTCGACGACTCCGGGGCGTCCCGGACCCGGGCCGTCACCGGGCTGGTCCTGCTGTCGGCCTCCGTCGGCGCCATTCTGGGCGGCACCCTGGCCACCTCTTCGGTCTGGCTGCCGGCCCTCGGAGCGGTGGCGGCACTCGCCGCGTTCGTGATCCTCGGCCCGGTAGCCGCCACGTACGCGGTACGGACCCTCGGCGCACCGCTCGGCCGGCTGCGCGGCGTCACCGGAGGGCTGGCCCGGCGCAATGCCCTGCGCAGCCCCCGGCGGACCGCGTCCACCGCCACCGCGCTGATGATCGGCGTCGCGGTGGTCTCGCTCTTCACCGTCTTCGGTGCCTCGCTGAAGGCGACCATGAACCGGACCGTCGACCGGTCCTTCGCGGGCGATGTAGCCATCAGCGCGCCCGCCCTCGGCGCGGGCGGCAGCGGACTGAGCCCCCGCCTGGCCCCGGCCGTCGGCCGGCTGCCACAGGTCGCCACCGCCGTCGGCCTCGGCAAGGGGGTGGCGGAGGTCGACGGCGCGGGACGCGCCCTGACCGTCACCGACCCGGCCGCGCTCGGCAGGGTCTTCGACCTCGGACGGGTCGACGGCTCGCTGACCGGGCTCGGTACGAACGGGATCGCCGTCTCCGCCGCCGAGGCCGCCGAGCGCGGTCTGCGCCCCGGATCCCCGGTCCGGCTCACCTTCACCGACGGCGCCCGGCAGGAATTCACCGTCCGCGCCGTCTACGACCGGCCGGAACTGGCGGGGGACTACGTCATCACCCGCCGGGCCTGGGCCCCGCACCGCGCACAGGACTCCGACTCGCTGATCGCCGTCTCCTTCGCACCCGGGGTGTCCACCGCCGACGGCAGGGCGGCGGTCGCGAGGACCGCGGCGGCGTACGGCAACCCGGACGTACAGACCCGCGGCGAGTACGCGAAGTCCTCGGCCGGGGCCATCGACATGATGCTCACCCTGGTCTACGCCCTGCTGGCACTCGCGGTGCTCATCGCCCTGCTGGGCATCGCCAACACGCTCACCCTGGCCCTGCACGAACGCACCAGGGAGCTGGGTCTGCTGCGAGCCGTGGGACAGACCAGGAGCCAGCTGCGCTCGATGGTCCGCTGGGAGTCCGTCCTGGTGGCCGCGTTCGGCACGGCGGGCGGACTGCTGCTCGGCGGCTTCCTCGGGTGGGTCCTGGTCGAGGCGTCCGCGGGCGACACCGCGGTCGCCTTCGACCTGCCGCCGCTGCGGCTCCTGGCGGTCGCCCTCGTGGGGATCGCCGCCGGAGCGCTGGCGGGCCTGCGCCCGGCCCGCCGGGCCGCACGGCTCGACGTGCTCCGCGCGATCGCCGCCCAGTAGCGCACGACGGGGAGGGGCGAGCCGCCGCCCAGTAGCGCACCCCTCCCCGTCGTGCCACCCTCCGCCACGGGGCCCGGCGGGTCAGCCCACCACCGCCGACCGTGCGGCGAAGGGCGTACCGCTCTCCAGGTACATGACGGAGTCCAGCTCGAACGGCCCGTCGGTGGTGGCCCCGTACACCGGATGCGGTGGCAGCGCGAAGCATCGCGGAGGCGCCGGAAGGGTGAACCAGACGACCTTCCCCGCCCCGCCCCTCGGCCGGACCCCCCAGCTCTCGCTGACCGCGGCGATCAGTGCGAGCCCGCGCCCCGACGTGCTGGACGCACTGGGCTCACGCACGGTCGGCAGCCGTGGGTCGTGGTCGTGGACGGACACCGTCAGCCGTTCGAGCAGCAACTCGACCTCGACGGTGCATGACTTGTCCGGCTGGGCATGCCGGTGGACGTTCGTCAGCAGTTCGGTGACGCCGAGCGCGGCCTGGTCGATCAGAGGATCGAGATGCCAGTAGCGCAACTGCGCCGAGATGATTCTGCGGACCTGACCGATCCGCGACGGCAGGGCCTGGAGCTCCACCGTGCAGTGCCTGCTTGGCTCGCTGATCACGGCTGCGACTCCCCGAAATAGGTCCGGAAGAAGACGAAGGAACGGATCGCGCGGCCGGCCGGCCGCCGATCCGGTCTCCGGCGGCGTGGATCTCAGTGTCACCACCGGTGGACCATGAGTGACGTGTCCAATGTCGCCCAGGGGTCACAGCTCCGCAACTCGCGACGGACCGGTACGGCCGTCGGTGTCAGGTCATCCGTCCGCCCGCGCTGCGCAGCGTTTCGAGGAACCGGCGGGTCGGGCCGCCCCCGTCCGGACCGTGGTTGCGCTGCCCCATCGTCAGCCGGTACCGCGTCCCGTTCAGGCGGGCCACGGCCGCACCGGCTCCGGCGAACCACGGCCTGCCCGCGCTCACCGACACCACCGGGGCGCTGTCGATCTCCCGTCCGTTGCTCGTCAGCAGGGCCAGTCTGCCGTCCTTGACGATCACCTGCCCGGCCCTCGTGAGCGAGCGGGCCCACCGCTCGATCCGTACCCCCGTCGCACTGAACTCCGTTTCCGGCATGGCTGCTTCGCCCCCTTCGTAACACTTCTGATGGGAAGTCTGCACAAACCGGGACCGCCGCGCCAGGCCGCGTCCCGATCCGGTTTCGAAGATGCCGGCCCGTCAGTGCCAAGGCAGGGCTATGGAGCATCAAAGTAAACGTTTGTGCAGGTGGGGGGAATACCGTTGTCGGTGGAGTGACGGCGACACTAGGAGGAACGCGCTGATGGGCAACGAAAAGCACGGCGGCGACGGCCGGGCCGCGGCGACGATCGACATCGACCGCTCCGACGCCGGGTACCGGGCCTGGCTCAAGGAGGCGGTACGCAAGGTCCAGGCCGACGCCAACCGCTCGGCCGACACCCACCTGCTGCGCTTCCCGCTCCCCGAGGCATGGGGCATCGACCTCTACCTCAAGGACGAGTCGACGCACCCCACCGGCAGTCTCAAGCACCGGCTGGCCCGTTCGCTCTTCCTCTACGGGCTCTGCAACGGCTGGATCCGGCCGGGCAAGCCGGTGATCGAGGCGTCCAGCGGATCGACGGCCGTCTCGGAGGCGTACTTCGCCAAGCTGATCGGTGTGCCGTTCATCGCCGTGATGCCGCGCACCACCAGCCCCGAAAAGTGCCGGCTGATCGAGTTCCACGGCGGCCGATGTCATTTCGTCGACGATTCGCGGAAGATGTACGAGGAGTCCGCCACGCTCGCCGCGGAGACCGGCGGCCACTACATGGACCAGTTCACCTACGCCGAGCGGGCCACCGACTGGCGCGGCAACAACAACATCGCCGAGTCGATCTACCAGCAGTTGAAGCTGGAGCGCTATCCGGAGCCGACGTGGATCGTCGCCACGGCGGGCACCGGCGGCACCTCGGCAACCATCGCCCGCTATGTGCACTACATGCAGTTCGACACCCGGATCTGCGTGCCCGACCCGGAGAACTCCTGCTTCTTCGACGGCTGGACCCAGCACAACCCCCTGGCCACCAGCGACTGCGGCTCCCGGATCGAGGGCATCGGCAGGCCCCGGATGGAGCCGAGCTTCGTACCCGGGGCCATCGACCGGATGATGAAGGTGCCGGACGCGGCCAGCGTCGCTGCCGTGCGCGCCCTGGAGCAGGCCATCGGCCGCAAGGCCGGCGGTTCCACCGGCACCGGGCTGTGGAGCGCGTTCAAACTGGTCGCGGAAATGGTCGAGCAGGGCTGCACCGGCAGCATCGTCACCCTGATCTGCGACCCGGGCGACCGCTACCTCGACAAGTACTACTCCGACAGCTGGCTCGCCGCACAGGGCCTGGACATCGCCCCGTACACGGAGACCATCGACTCCTTCCTGGCCGACGGCAACTGGCCCTGACCGCACGGCCGGAGCGGGCTGTGCGACGGCTCAGGCCGCGGATCCGGTCAGCCGCCGGTCGAGCTCGCGCACCGCGTCCCGGAAGGACCGGCCCACCCCCGACCGGGCCAGCCGCAGCATGAACCGGAAAGGCGCGGAACCGTCGGCGGCGAACGTCCACCGGACCCGCGTCCCGGTCCCGGCCGGGGTGAGCCGCCACTCCTCCAACAGGGCCCGCATCCCCGGGGCGTTGGTCCGGTCGGCCCGGTAGGCGTACCGCTCGCCGGGCTCCGCCGCCATGATCGTCTCCTGGATGACGAAGCCGCCCCTGAGCCGGACCTCGCGGCCTGCGCCGTTCTCGGTGGGCCGGGCCGACGTCACCGCCGTGAACCAGCCCGGCCAGCCCGGAACGTCGTCGGCGAGTGCCCGGTAGACGTCCTCGGGGGCCGCGGACACCTCGGCGGCGAAGACCAGTCGCAGCGGAGCGGATTCGACGAAATCCAGTTCCACGGAACGGAGTCGGCGTGGCATGGAGCGCACCTCCCGTGCGATCGGCGGCGGACGGGGCCGTGCCACACCATAGCTGACGTGCCATCAGATGTCGTGGCCGCTGGAGCCAGGCAGAGGAGACCGGACAGGCCGCAGTCGGCACAGGCCCCGCAGCCCCGAAGTTGTTCCCCGGGCGTCGGGACGGCCGGTCGCCGCCGGAGTCTTCGGGCTCGACGAAAGGACCGCGATGCGCTACGCGGACTCCGCACGGGCGTTGCTGGAACGGGCCGCCGAACAAATACCCGAGAGCCGAAAGTGACCTTCTGCCATTCTGCTTGCCATGTCCGCACGAAATCGAAGACTGCCCCGGCACCGTGCCTGGCCACTGACCACCACCGACATCAACGAGTGCCTCGGCCCCTGCATGACCCGAGTCACGGACCTGGCATTCCTCACCGGACATGACAGCGGGACCATCGTCCTGGGAGCGGCATGGATCGCTCCGAACCCCCGCAACTACGGCCGCGGCATCCACCCGGACATGGTCGGCTTCCGCTTGGACGTCCACCCCGTCGATGCCACTGAACGTGCGGCCACCCGCGCTGTTCTACGAGCGCAGGCCCTCCCGCAACTCCACGAATGGATCACGCAGGCGATCGCCGCCGACGAGACCTGGCGACTGACTGACCACCAGCACTACTGGCGGCTGACCAACGGCCACCTCACTCACCGCGACGAAGCGTGAGACCGATTCCGGACGACACGCACCCCCGCGCGGGTTCACAACCAACCCAAGGGGCCGAACCCGGGAATCAGGACACCGGACCCTCGGGTTCCGACGAGAAACCTTCGGTTCCCCTGAACTCGCGGGCCTCCGGGGGTGGAGGAGCATCGGAACGAAAACCGGCGCCAAGGATCCGTCGGCCCCGGTGGGTGGCTGACGGGGTGTCGGTCGCGGGAGCGGTCCGGAGCCGTCCCACGGACAATGCCTCAATGCCGGCGGTGGTTTGATCCCGCACGTGTGGTGACGTACTCCAGGCCGCGACGTGAAGCGGCCCCGTTGCCTGCGGTTCCCCGGAGGCGATCGCCGGGCTCACCGGCCTGCTCGCCCCGGAGGCGGCCGACGCCGAACGCGGGCGGCCTGATGCGCCCGTCACCTCTTCGCCTCACTCGGTCCGGTCCTGATGGACGCGAGGAGGCCGGACCGGTTGCTCCCAGAGGCCGGCCAGGTGTGCGTGGAGGACGTCGTGTGCCTCTTGCGGGGTGAGGTGGCCGATGAGGACGTGCGTGGTGAGGCCGTCCGCGAGGGCGAGGAGGGTGCGGGCCTCGCGTTGCGGATCGAGAGGTACGGTGCGCCCGGTGCCCTCGCAGGCTTCCGAGACGAGGCGGGTGAACGCCTCCTGCAGGGCTGCGTAGTTCGCCTTCAGCGTCCTGGCGAGCGCCTTGCTGACAGCCGCCTGCGCGACGAAGGCCAGCCAGACCCGTGCCTCGGCGCGGTGCTCCTCCCTGAGCAGTGAGATCTCGGTTACCGCGTGGCCCAGGGCGGTTCCGGCCGACTGGGCCGGGCTCCTGACGAGGCGGGCCTGTACACGCTCGTTGATCCGCTCGCCGATGTGCCCGAGAGCGAATGCGAGCATCTCTTCCTTGGTGCGGAAGCACCGCTGAACGGCGCCCATGGACACCTGCGCGCGGGCCGCGACGTCGCGAAGTGTCACGCCCTCCAGGCCGCGTTCGTCGGCGAGGTGGCAGACGGCCTCGGCGATGAGGCGGCGTCGGCCCTCGTGATCCACCTGTCTGGGCATGCCCGGTCGCCTCCCTGTTCCACGGCGCTCCGCTTCGCAGTGCACCTTATTCGATGCGCTCGCATCGGTACCAGGGTACGGTGGTGTTTCCGATGCAGGTGCATCGGTACGTAGGGGAGGAAGGAAAGGCCATGCGGGACGCACTGTGGAAGATGTCGGCCGTTGCCCAGGCGGAGGCCGTGCGCGGCGCGCACGTCTCGGCACTCGAACTGGTCGACAGTCACCTCGATCGCATCGCCGAGGTCAACCCACAAGTGAACGCGGTCACGCAGCTCCTGGCGGAGCGCGCACGTGAGGCCGCGGCGCAGACGGACCGTCGGCGGGCCGCCGGTGAAGCGCTGGGACCGCTCGCGGGCGTGCCGTTCACCGTGAAGGAGAGCACCGCCGTCGAAGGCGTGCCGACCACGTTCGGCACGGAGCGCTTCCGCGATCTGGTGGCGCCGGCCGACGCGCCCCCGGTGGCGCGGCTGCGTGCGGCCGGGGCCATCCCCATCGGGCACAGCAACATCCCCACCCTGATCCTGGCGGGGATGCACACGCGCAGCGAACTGTTCGGCGACACGGTCAATCCGTGGGACAGCAGCCGGACCCCGGGCGGCTCCAGCGGGGGCGACGCGGTGGCCGTGGCCACGGGCATGGCGGCGCTCGGGCTCGGCAACGACTCCGGGGGATCGGTGCGCGTCCCGGCCCAGTTCTGCGGGGTGGCCGGGCTGAAGCCGTCCACGGGCCGGTTTCCGGCGGACCACCGCGTTTTCGGCCCGGACGACCCGGGCCCGGCGTCCCAGATACTGGTCACCGACGGCCCGCTGGCCCGGAGCGTGGGCGACCTGCGGCTGGCATACGAGGTGCTGGCCGGAACCGATCCACGAGACCCGAGGGCCGTACCGGTGCCCGCGTACGGCGAAGCGCTCCCCGGACCGGTGAAGGTCGCGGTCGTGGCGGACCCCGGCGGGCACGGCGTCCACCCTGCGATTCGCGGAGCCGTCGAGACCGCGGCCGACGCACTTCGCGACGCCGGATACGACGTGCGCGAGGTGCGGGACGTACCGCGGATGGACGAGGCTCTCGAAGCGTACGGCCGGATCACCATGACCGAATTCGCCCCGGCCTGGCCGGTGGTGCGCGAACTGCTCGGCAAGGGCGGGGACCACTACATCGCGATGGCGATGGAGCAGACCCCGCCGGCAAGCGCGGACGAGTTCATGAAGCTGATGGGCACCTGGATGAACGTTCGCCGCTCGTGGGCCGAATTCCTCGACACGTACCCGCTGTTGCTCGGCCCGTCGTTCACCGAGCCACCGGTCGAGCCGGGGCTGGAGTCGCGCGACAGGGCAGGCCGGGACCGGGTCGCGTCGGGAATGCGCCTGTGCAGCGTGACCAGCTTCGTGGGCGTGCCCGGTGTGGCCGTACCGACCGGCGTCGCCGACGGGCTCCCCTCGGGAGTGCAGATTGTCGGGCGTGCGTTCCGGGAGGACCTGTGCCTGGCCGCGGCCCAGGCGATCGAGGACCGGCTCGGAGTTCTCGCGCCGGTGGACCCGCGCGGGGGAGGCCGGGCCGATTGAGCAGCGCGGTCCGCGCCGCGAGGTGTCCGCCGGACCTCCGGACGGTCAGTGATCAACACGACTGCCGAAGGCTCTGCCTCAGCCGGACCCCAGGTCAAAGCGCTGTCGGCCCTCCAAGGGCTCGGCGCCGGTATGCGTTCCGATGGTCCTCGAACCCCCGTCCCGGCGCCCCGTCACGGACGGCGTCCCGCCGGACTGTCCAGCATGCTGTCGAGCACCCGGCCGAAGACCCGGCGGCCCGCCCCGGCGATCAGCGGATCGCACCAGCGCGGCAGCAGCCGCATGCCCAGCTCCTCCACCCACACCACATGCGAACCGGAATCCGTCGGATACACATCGATCGACGCCCGGCCCCGCACCAGCGAACCGCGCTTCTCCAGCCGGCACAGCCCCGCGCGCCCCGCCGCGGGCGGCGTCCACCGCACCACTTCCATCGGGTCGTCGAACGCCAGCGGCCCCACGCCCGTACGCGCCACGAAAACGGTTCCGACGCCGGTCGGCAGCCCCGCGGGGACGGTGATCGTGGTCAGCGGTACCTGCGCGGCGTGCCGTTCCCAGTCCGTCACCCGGCGCCAGGACTCGGCGGCGGGCAAGGAGGTGAAGCGCTCGATCCGGAAGACGGCCACAGCACGATCCTAAAGGCCCGGGCACCGCAGGTCGCGAGCCGAGCGGAATCCGTGCTATGGGCGAGGGCTCAGGAGTCGCCCTCCGCGACCGCGCCGGTCACCACCAGCCCCGGCAGATGCTCCTCGATCTCCTCACGGGCGGCGGCCGACAGCCCCGCGTCCGTCACGAAGGTGTCCACCTGATCCAGCGAGGCGAACGAACTCAGACCCACCGTCCCCCACTTGGTGTGGTCCGCGACCACCACCACCCGCCGCGCCGACTGGACGAAACGGCGGTTGGTCTCGGCCTCCGCCAGATTCGGCGTCGAAAGCCCGGCCTCCACCGAGATTCCGTGCACCCCGAGGAACAGCACATCGAAATGGAGGGAGGCGATCGCCTGATCGGCGACCGGACCCACCAGCGAGTCCGAAGGGGTCCGCACCCCGCCGGTCAGCACCACCGTGGCGGCCCCGGGCCGCGCTCCGCCCGTGCCCCCCGGACGCTGCGCGGCGTGGAAGACATCGGCGACCCGCACCGAATTGGTCACCACCGTCAGATCCGGAACGTCCAGCAGCTGCTGGGCGAGCGCGTACGTCGTCGTACCGCCGGACAGCGCGATCGCGCTGCCGGGCACCGCCATGGCCGCCGCCGCTCGCGCGATGTCCTCCTTGGCGCTCAGCTCCAGCGCCGACTTGGCCTCGAAACCGGGCTCGTGGGTGCTGGCCTCGACCACCGGCACGGCCCCGCCGTGCACCTTCTCGACGACCCCCTGACGGGACAGGGCGTCCAGGTCCCGGCGCACCGTCATGTCGGAGACGTTCAGCCTGCGGGTCAGCTCATTGACCCGGACCCCGCCGCGCCTGCGTACCTCGTCGAGGATCAGGGCGCGCCGCTGCTCCGCGAGCAGGTTCTGATTGTCGCTCAACGCCGGGTCCGGTCCTTCCCTCTGGCCGTGCAGCAGTCTCTTCGAACGGGGTCATCCTGCCACGCGGTGTCGCCGGGCGCCGCACTGGGGAGATTCCGTGAGAGTGGTGCGGCCATCTGCCCCCTTCCGGGATTCTGATGACCGCGCATCGACCGCGCTTCGCCCCCCACGACCCAGAGAGCGAGCCACTCCCGTGCCACCTGCCACCCAGGCCCCACAGAGTCCCGGGCCCGCGCTGGAACTGCTGGTCCACGGCGTGGGCGGCGCCACCCCCCAGGAAATGCTCGACGACCCGCGCACGGTCCGGATCACCGGCGACGCGACCGCGGCGATCTACCGGCGGGCGGAGGACACGGACGCCGAACAGCACCCGGAGCGCTATCGCGACCGCCCCATTCCCGAGGCCTACTGCTGGTCCAACCTGACCTCCGGCAACGGCTCCCGCGCCCTGTGGCTGCTGCTGCTCCCGTTCATGGTGGTCAACCTCGCCCACTGGATGCGCCCCACCGCCCGCTCCCGCACCCGCACGGTACGGCTGTACGGCGTCCTCGTCCGGCTCGTCGCGCTCAGTCTCACCGTGCTGCTGACGGCGGCGGCCTGCGAGGTCGCGCTCGACCTGGCTGCCTGGCAGTGCGCGGGCGTGCCGAACTGCTCGAACCAGCGGTCCTGGCTCGGCTTCCTGTCGACCGCGCAGGGCGGCTGGTGGTCCCAGCCGGGCCGCAGACTGGCCCTCGCCGCACTGGTGCCCACCGCCCTGGTGGCGCTCCTCTGGTTCCTGTCCAACCGGACCTGGAGCGCCTACGAGTCACAGCGCCCGCTCACCGGAACCGAACCGGAGGAGGACCTCGATCCCGCACCCGCCCCGGCCACCACCGGCACCGGGCCCGTCGTCCGCCCCGCGCTCGGCCGGCCCGGATTCTGGTACGGCCGCCGGCTCGTCGCCCGGCTGCGCGCAGCCCACACCGCCGCCGGCTTCCTGACCGTCGCGGCCTCGGTCGCGGGCGCCGCGGCCCGTCACGACCGCGCCGTCACCGGCCCCGTACCGGGCATCATCGGCCGGCTGATCGAGGCGGCCCTGGTCCTCGGCGGACTCGTCGTGCTCTGGGTGGTCTGCCGCCGCGGCCGCAGCGAACGGCGCCTCGACAACCGGCTCGACCGCGCCCTCATCACCTATCTGCCCGGCGTGGCCCTGGCCCTGCTGGTCCTCGCCGCGGGGTACGCCGCCTGGTCCCGCCCCGACTGGGCCTCGTCCGGTGCCCTCCCCGGCGACCTCGCCTTCAGCGTCATCACCCTCGGCCAGGGGACACTCGTCGTCGTGCTCGCCGTGGTGTCACTGAGCCTGTACCGCCGCACCCCCGAGCCCCGCACCGTCATGTACGGACTCGGCGGGCCCGTCGTCGCGATGCTCGCCTGCGCCCTCGGCGGCGTCATGAGCGGCGGGGTCTCCCAGCGCGTCGCCGACTGGCTCGACGGACCCGGCACCCCCGGCATGGGCCGCAGCTCCGTCATCGAGGGCCCGCCGGTCCTGCTCAGCTGGCAGGCGTCGGTCATCCCCGTGCTCCTGGTGCTGCTGGCCGTCCCGGCCCTGCTGCTGCTCGTACGGACCTGGCTCGCCGCCCGCGCCCTGGAGCCCGGGATCGACCGGGCCTACGAGGACGAACGCCCGGACCCCGCCCGGACCCGGCAGATCGCCCGGATCCAGGCCACGGCCGCCCTCACCGACTCCGCGCCCTGGATCCTCGGCCCGGTCTGCGGCGCCACCCTGCTGCTCGGCGCGGCGGCGGTCTGCGGGGCCTGGGTGAGCGGCCAGGTGCCCGGGCTCGCGATGAAGGGCAGCGGCCCGTTCATCGAGTCCGTCGCCCAGGCCGCCCAGTCCACCGGCTCCTGGATGGTCGGCCTCGGCTTCATACTCTTCGTCACCTGGGGACGGCGCGCCTACCGCGACGCCTCGGCCCGGCGCACCATCGGCATCCTCTGGGACGTCGGCACGTTCTGGCCGCGCGCCGCCCACCCCTTCGCGCCGCCCTGCTACGCCGAACGGGCCGTTCCCGACCTGGCGTCAAGGATGTCCGGCTGGACCGCGCTCACCCGGGGCAGGCTCGTCATCTCCGGGCACTCCCAGGGCAGCGTCCTCGCCGCGTCCGCGGTCTGGCAGCTCCCCGCCGAGACCCGCGGCCGGGTCGCCCTGCTCACCTACGGCTCGCCGATCGAGCGGCTGTACGGACGCTGGTTCCCGGCCTACTTCGGCCCCGGACCGCTGCACGCGATGCACCGCTCCGTGCACTGCTGGCGCAACCTGTGGCGTGCCACCGACCCGATCGGCGGCCGGGTCCGGCTCGACGAGGCCCCCGGCCCCGAGGTCGACCGCGGGCCGCTGAAGGACCCCCTGGTCTACGGCCGGACCCGGGAACATCCGCTGCCCGAAGCCGTCCTGGGACACTCGGACTACCAGGCGGACCCGGTCTTCGCCCAGGAACGGGCCGCGCTCCTGGAACGACTGGACCCGGTCCTGCCCCGCCAGGCCGACGGGCAGGACGCCGCCGACGCCCCGCGGGCTCAAGGCAGTTCGGGCAGATCCTCCGGGTAGAGCAGCGTGAGGTCGTCCGTGCTCGGCTCCGGGAGCTGGGCGACCCGGCCCGCATGCCGCTCCACCATCGACTCGAAGGTCTGGCGCGCGGTACGGCCGTTGCCGAACGCCGGACCCTTGGGAAGCTCGGTGAAGTACTTCGACAACGCCTCCCCGGTGCCGGAGGCCAGGCTGTACTCGTGCTCGTCGGCCTGCTGCTCCACGATGCGCAGCAGCTCGGCGGGCTCGTAGTCGCTGAAGGTGATGGTCCGTGAGAAACGGGACGCCACACCGGGGTTCACGGTGAGGAACCGCTCCATCTCGTGGGTGTAGCCGGCGACGATGACGACCACCGCGTCCCGGTGGTCCTCCATCAGCTTCACCAGCGTGTCGATCGCCTCCCGGCCGAAGTCCCGGCCGGAGTCCTCGGGCGACAGGGCGTACGCCTCGTCGACGAAGAGCACCCCGCCGCGCGCCCGGTCGAAGGCCTCCTGGGTGCGGATGGCGGTCGAGCCGATGTGCTCGCCGACCAGATCGACCCGGGACACCTCGACCAGATGGCCCCGCTCCAGCACTCCGAGCGAGGCGAGGATCTCGCCGTACAGCCGGGCCACGGTGGTCTTGCCGGTGCCTGGGGAGCCGGTGAAGACGAGGTGGCGGCGGACCGACGCGGCCTTCAGACCGGCCTCCTGACGCCGGCGGCCCACCTCGATCATGTCCGTGAGGGCCCGCACCTCCCGCTTGACGCTGTCCAGCCCCACCAGCGCGTCCAACTCCCCGAGCACCGCCTCCGAGCCGCGCGCCGGCGCGGTGGCAGACACCTCCACCGGGGCGGGCTCGACGGCGCGCTGCCCCGGAACCCCGCCGAGCAGTCCGGGGGCCGACTGGGTCGCCGTCAGCACGGCGGGCGCCGGGGGAGCGGGGGAGCGCAGCGCGCTCTCGTCGCTGGTGCAGTCCTCCACGACGGGGCCGGTTCCCCGGCCGTCCCCGTGCGCGACGGGGGGCTCGGCGAACTCGTAACCGCCGCGGGCGCACCGCTCGGTCCGGCAGCGGGTCAGCGTCGTACGGCAACCGTCCATCACATGGAAGCCGTAACCGTCGCTGCCGGTTACCCGGCAACCGTGGAAGGTGCCGCGGCCCTCGGCGGAAACGTAGAAACCGGCCTCGGCGGGCGAGGTGACCGTGCAGCGCTCGATCGTCGGGTCGGCACCCTTGGTGACGATCACTCCGGTCTGCGCCGTGTCGATGGTGCAGTTGTTCAGCGTGCCGCCGCTGCCGTGGTCACGGAACCAGGCGCCGGTGGAGGCCTCACGGATGCGGCAGTCGTCCAGCTGCGCGGTCGCCCCGTCGCTCACCGAGACCGCGGTGTTGCGGACCTGGGACAGATCGCTGTCGACGACATCGGCGCGCGAGCCCCGGTCCAGCACGAAAATGGCGTCCGGTACGTCATGGACCCGGCAGGAGTCCAGTATCACGGTCGCCCCGTCGCTCACCCAGACCGCCGGGTAGTCGCCCGTGCTGTCGTGGATCTCGCACTGGTTGGCGTCGACCCGGGTGCCGGGATCCCAGACCGAGAGGCCGTTGCGGCCGAAGCGGCGCACCGTGGAGCGGGTCAGGGTGAGCACCGAACGGGAACGCAGGTCCACCGCGTTCTCCGGGATGTCGTGGATGTCGCAGTCGGCGAGGGTCAGGACCGCGTCGGTGTCGAGCGTGACGCCGTCCGCCGAAGTGCGGTGCACCGTGCAGTCGGTGAGGTGGGCGGCGGCGCGCGCGGTCACCTGTATCCCGCTGCCCTTGATCTCGTACACCTCGCAGCCGACGCCCTCCAGGGCGCTGCCCTCGCCGGTGACGCTCAGCCCGGCGCCCGACGCGTGGTGCACCCGGCAGCGGTCCAGCCGCGGGTGCGCGCCGTCGCGCACCGAGACCCCGGACTGCCCGGCGGAGACGACCTCGCACTCCTCGAACACTCCGCCCGCGCCGTCGAGTACGGCGATGCCGACCCCGGCGGGATTGTCGACCGTGCAGCGGCGCACGGTCGGCCGTGCCGTGCCGCGCACCTCGATCCCGGCGGCTGAACGGGTGACGATCCGCAGGTCCGCGATCTCCGGGGCGCCGTCCTCGACCAGCAGCGCGGGGGCCGTCGAGTCCTGGCCCTCCACATGCAGGTCCGAGACGACGGCGGAGGCGCGGACGGTCAGCGGCACCCCGTCGGCCGGCGCGATCCGTACGGAGCCCACCGAGCCCTCGGGCCCGCGCAGGGTCACCGCCCGGTGCAGGACCAGATTCTCCCGGTAGGTGCCCGGGGCGATGGTGAGGACATCACCGTCGGCCGCGGCCTCCAGGGCTGCGGTGAGGGAGGCGTATTCGCCTGTGCGGCGCCGCCACCGCGATGTGCCGGTGTGCGTCACCTGGACCGTGCCCTGTGCCATGGCGCTGTTGTGCCCCCACCTCGTGCGTGCGTGATGCCCGGGTCACCGGCCTTGCGGCAGCGGCGAATCCCGGGACCGCCCACCGGGAAGGCGGGCGGGCCGGTCCACCGTAGCGCGCGCGGCGGGCGGGAGTTGACCCGATCAGCAGCTGATCAGCTGCCGGCGCCGGTCCTGCCCCAGTCCGGACCGGTCCTGGCCCAGTCCTGGTCGATCCGGGCGTACCTCGACCGCATCATGTGCCGGACGATCAGCTGCCGTACGCCCTCGACCAGTCCGACGCCGAGTGTCGTCGTGCCGAGACCCGCCAGCACGGCGTGCGTACGGGCCGTCGGAGCGTCCATCGGACGCGGGGCGGGGCGGCCGTCGAGGTCCGTCCAGATCTCCAGCTCGGTGCCGGGGGCGGCCTTCCGGGAGGAGGTCGTCACCGTGCCCCGGCGGGCGGTGCCGTCCGGGGCCTTCCAGCGGGCCACCACCGGGATCTGCGAGGTGCGCTCCGAGGAGCCCTCGGGATCGGTGACGAAACGCGGCGGCCGCGGCGCCCGGCGCAGCACGACCGCGGTGGCGGTACGCCGCACGGCCTGCTGGGCCCGCACCGATTTCTGCAGGGCCTCGTCCGCGTACGATCCGCACACCCAGCCCAGGGCCGGCGCCGCCAGCACCATCAGGAGCAGCGCGACGAGAGCCACCCACGCCTCGCGCCGGTCGGTGGCGCGGCGCAGGGGATTGCGCCGCCAACGCCATACACCCGTAACCGCTCGCACAGTCCTGCACCCCCTTCCGTATCCGTCTTAGCCTGATACGGCACGCTTCGCGTGCTGAAGGAGCGAAGAGAGAGCAACCTCACCCCGGCCAACGCGCGGACCACCCCCGTGAGTTCCCGTCCGCCGGGCCGGGCTGACGGTCCGTCCGGTGCGGGAACGCCGAAGTCGCCGTCGAGTCCCCATGGCTCGACGACGACTCCGTGCGACTGCGCGTGAGGTCGGCTCAGTACCCCCGGCCCTGGTACGGGCGGTTGTACGGGTCCTCGTACGGCGAGGGCGCCGGGGCCGGCCGCTGCGGCGCCGGACGCGGAGCCGCGGGACGCATCGCCTCGTAGCCGGTGCCCGGCGCGGGCCGCTGCTGTTGCTGCGGGTGGGGCGGCTGGTATCCGCCCCGGGCCGCGGACGGCTGCTGCGGGATGTACGGCGCCGGCGCGTGCTGCAACTGCGCGGGCTGCATCGGCGCGTAGCCCTGCTGAGCCGCCGGCTGCTGGTAGCCGTACGACGGACCGGGCTGGGAAGGTGCCGCGGGAAGAGCCGGCAGCGCCGCCGGGAGAGCCGGCAGATAGCTGTTGCCGGTGTCATAGGCGGCAGGCACTCGGATCGGAGCGATCTGAGGGGTGCCCCGCTCCGCGACCAGGGAGTCGTAGATCGGAGTGTCGGGGAACGACGGTGCGGCGTAGTAGCCGCCGCCGTAGGTGGAGCGGGGGGAGGTCATGACACCTAAGTTAAGCCCACGATGTGCCGGTTGGGGAGTCCCAATCTTGGGGTCATCCGTTTTACGCTGATTCTGTCCGCCCGGCCTGCTAAGAGATCCATAAACTTTCGTCGGTCGCGGGGGCTTTTCCATCGCGGGGCCCTATGCGCACGCCCGTGGAGAATTCCTCGGAACGGCGGTGGTGTGTTCCCTCACGTCCGCCTCCTGTTCAGTGAGTACGGCGAGTTCCGGGAGTACATCCGCGCATGGCGCGACCGGTCGCCGGGCAAGGCGGAGCCAGGTGTGATGCCCCGAAGAGCGCCCGCACCTCATGGCCCCGGGCTCCACCGGGCCGTGGTCACCGCACCGCCCTCAGTTCCCCAGGCCCCGGGCGGTGTATCCCGCACGGCCGGCGAGTTCCGTCAGCTCTTCGACCTGCGCCGCGCGCAGACACACCACCGGGTAGCAGTCGGATTCGATGTCGAGGACGACGAGCGCCGCGCCGACATCACGGTAGTGCCGACCGCAGGCCGTCAGGAACTCGTGGGCCGGCAGGGACATCTCGGCGGCTTCGAACAGCACCCAGGGGTCCACGGACGGACGGGAGGCGAGCATCCTCAACCGGGCCCGGATCTCCTGCGGATCTTCCTTCCAGTCGAATTCCGCGAGCAGTTGGTGATCGAAGAGCGCGTCCACGAGCGCTATCCACGCGAGTTCCGCGACGGGCTCGTGGATGCAGCGCTCACCCAGCTGATCCGCGTGCGTCCGCACATAGCCCTCGGGATCGTCGTGGGCGTGCAACACCTGCTCGACCACATCGGGATGGGCCGGGGCGAGAAGCGATGCCATGGCTTCCAACGACATTCGGACTGTTTCGGTGCCGGACATGGTGTGTGCTCCTCGGGTGGTCGTGCTGCCGTGTTGTCGCCGGGGGCGGGGGCGGATGCCCTCCGGGCGTTCACGGATACACCTACACCCCGAGTGGCCCACCGGGGACCGCAGGTGGCACCGCTCACTCCGGCAGTACCGTTTCTGCCGACTCGGGGCCCAGCAGCTCGTGCAGCAGGTGCGTGGCGGGCAGCGCGGAGTTGAGGTACACGTACTCGCGCCGGTGCTCGACCACCGCGACCATGGTACGCAGAGTGTCCACGGCGTCCTCCCGCTGCCCGGCGTGGTGCTGGGCCTGGGCCAGCAGTCCCAGATGGAGCGGGAGGCGTATGTTCGTTCTGGACTGCCGCAGTTCGGCCAGCGCGTTCTTCATGTCGGATATCCCCTCGCGATGGCCGGTGTACGTGAGGGCCCAGCCCAGCGGCAGATGGAGCATCGCCTTCCAGTAGTACAGCCCGTGCTCGACGGCCAGCCCGACGCCCTCGGTGCCGGAGGTTCGCGCTGTCTCCACGTCGCCCTCCCAGGCGGCCACGATCGCGTCGACGTAGAGGGCCTGGACCCGGTCCCACGGCTTGCTCCCGTGCTGCGTGAGCCGCAGCAGGCGGCGGCGCTGTTCCGCGGCCGTCGCGGAGTCGTTCAGCAGCCAGTGGGCGAGGATGCAGTAGCAGCGGAAATAGACGCGTGGGTCGGACCGGTACGTTCCGTCGGGTAATCGGCCCTCACAGGCGAGGCGCTCCGCCAGTTCCGCTCCGGGCTCCAGCTCCTTGAGCGCATCGGACAGGTGGCCGCGGACGAACAGCGCCATACCCTCGCCGTATGCCGCGCCGAGCCGGGCCGTCGGTCCGTCGGTGCGTTCCGCGATGTTCCGCAGCAGGACGGAAAGCTGCTGTGACTCGTCGTAGCGGCCGCGCACGAGAAGTGACGTGGCCAGCAACGACAGGACCGTCGGGTCGTCCGGCGTATGAGGCGTCGTGCGCGGGGTTTGTCCCTGGGTGATCTCCGCCTCCGCCTCCGCGTCGCCGAATCCGTGCACCTGGCCCAGTACATGGCCCAGCTCCAGGTGGAGCCGCTGCTTCAGGTCGCGGGCGGTCGTCCCGTCGGGCAGTGAGCCGGCCGAGCCGACCGCACGGCGCAGCCACAGCTCTCGCTCCTCGGAGGCCAGGCGCAGTTCCGCGTTCTCCGCCGCGCGCAGCAGCCAGGGCAGCACTCGCTCCGGGGGCATGACGTCCCCGGCGAGCCAGGCGTGTCGGGCGACGCGATCGGTCTCCTGCGGATCGCCGCCGATCTGGACCTGCGCGGACAGCGCATCGGCGTACCGGGCGTGCAGCCGTTGGCACTCCTCTTTTGTCAGCTCGCCGGTCAGTGCCTCCTGAGCCTGGGGAGGGGCGATGCGGAGCCGTCCGGTGCGCTGCCGGTCCGGAGCGAGCAGGCCGTACCGGACGGCCGACTCCACGACGGCGATGGCAGAATTGCCGCCGACGGCACGGCACACCGCGTCCAGGTCGAAGTCGGGTGCGACGACCGCGCACAGCCGGAGCAGCCGGAGCACGGGTTCCGGCAGCATGGCGAATTCCTGCCGCAGTACCGTGCGCGCGCACGTCACGATCAGGCCGAGGATCTCGTCCGTGGCACCGGGCTCGCGCAGGTCCCTGGCGTCACAGAGCAGGGAGAGCATCTGGATGACGAAATACGGGCTGCCCGTGCTCTCGCGGTGCAGCGCGTCGATGATCCGCTCGTCGACGCCCGGTCCCGCGTGCGCGTCGACCAGTGTGGCGACATCCGGACGGGCCAGGCCGGCGAGCCGCAGGATCTCCGCGTCCGGGCCCTTGAGCACCTCGGTCATCACCCGGAACCGCGAGGCATCGGGCCACACCTCCAGGTCCCAGCCGGTCAGTACGATGCTGAGAGGATGTCCCTGGCGACGGGTGGTCAGCAATCGGAGCAGGTCCAGAGAGACCGCGTCCGCCCAGTGCACGTCCTCCAGCAGCAGCACCAGGGGCCGCTGAGCGGCCAGTGAGAGCAGCACTTCGCAGAGCGCGTCGTGAATCCGGAAGGGGCTCGGTGCGCCGCCGGGGTCGGGGCCGGTCCCGGTTCCGGGCAGCAGAGGGGCGAGCAGCGAGCCGAACGGCGCGGCGGCGGCCTCGAATGCCTCGGGCCGTGCCGCCGACAGCCGCCGCAGCACCTGTGTCCACAGCCAGTACGGCGGGACTCCCTCTCCGCAGAAGCAGCTGCTCCGGATCGTCTCCATGCCCTCGTCGATGCCCTGGAGGCGCTGGACGAGCTCCATCATGAGGTGGGACTTGCCGAGCCCGGACGAGCCGAACACACAGGCAAGATGTCCACGCCCCGTCGCCGCACCGGCCGTTGCGGCGACCAGCCGCCGCAGCTCCCGTTCCCGGCCGGTCAACGGCGGGGGCGGCACGGACTCGAAGAGGGCGAGCCCGGGGGCCATGGCCGCGACCCCTGCCGTACGGTCCGGTTCCTGGGGCTTGCCCATACTGCGCATGGCGGTCTTCGCGCCCCCGGGGGACACCTCCGCCACCCGCTCCGCCGCGCCGGACAGCACGGTCCGGATGGGCCGGGGGAGCTCGGCGGCCCCGGCCGGCAGCTCGCCGCTCAGCACGGCGCGTGTCCGCTGCTCACCGAGTTCCTGCCGGAGCAGAGCGGTGTGCAGCTGCTGGAGCTCGGCCGTCGTGTCCACGCCGTACTCCTCGACCAGATAGCTGCGCGTCCACTCGTACACCTCCAGCGCCTCCGCCTGCCGACCCGACCGGAACAGCGCGGTCATCAGATGGCCCACCAGGCGTTCCCGAGTGGGATGCTGACGCACCTCGCGTTCCAGTTCCGTGACCACCTCCGCGGTTCTGCCCAGGACGAGACCGGCCTCCGCGGAGGTCTCCAGGGCGGTGAGCCGGACCTGCTCCAGCCGGGTGCTCTCGTCGGCGAGCGGCTGGTGAGTGACGAACTCCGCGTACGGGGAGCCGCGCCACAGTCCGAGCGCCCGGGTGAGCCGGTCGCGGGCCGCCACTGGATCCTGGCGGGCGAGGAAACGGCGCCCCGTGGAGAAGAGCTGCTCGAACCGGTGGACATCCACCTGCTCCGGAGGCAGCTCAAGGACGTATCCGGGGGCCCGGTAGCGGAGGACCGCCGGCCGGTCGGGGCCGGTCGCGGGGGCCAGCGCCCGGCGCAGATGCGAGATATGGCTCTGCAGGGTGGCGACGGCCCGCCGGGGCGGGTCCTCCCGCCACAGCTCCTCGATGAGCACGGTGGTGGGGACGACCCGGCCCAGCCTGATCAGCAGCAGGGCGAGCAGCGCTCTGCGACGTGGCGGGCCCAGCGGTACGTCATGCCCTTCGTACTGGGCCGACATCGGCCCCAGGACCTGCAGCACCGGTCCGGAGTGGGCGGCCGACGGTGGAGGCAGCAGTGTGCTCTGAGCCTGACGTGCAGACATCTTCGGCCCCATTCGTTCCCACGCTTGAGACTTCTCCGGCTAATTGATCCTAGAACAGGGGGTGTTCCGTCATGTGATTCGGCTGATGAATGGCCAATAAACGATCACGTAATTGGCAATTTACTTCTCCCGCATACCGATGGAAGCGGCAAGCGAACGGCAAGTAGGCAGGCAAGGATCCGGACAAGGGAGCGCGTCGGGTCATCAGCATTCCGGCCAGTGGACCGCAAGGGGGGTGGCACAGCATGTGCGGAACCGACATCGCCGCGTGGTGTGGGCCAGTCACCGGCGCAGATCCTGGAGGCATCACGGTGTTCGCGATTTTCTTCCCCGGGCAAGGAGCGCAGTTCCGGGGTATGGGCGCAGATGTTTTCGGCCGCTATCCGGGCCTGACGCGATTCGCCTGCGAACTCTTGGGGTACAACCTGGTCTCGCGCTGCCGCGACAATCCGGACGACGTGCTCTCCCGGACGGAGTGCACACAGCCGGCCCTGTTCACCGTCAACGCGTTGCACACGTTCGAGCGTGAACGCCGGGAGGGCCGGCCGGCCGACTACTGCCTCGGACACAGCGTGGGGGAGTACAACGCGCTCCTGGCTGCCGGGGTCTTCGACTTCGAGACGGGTCTGCGGCTCGTCGCCAAGCGCGGCGAACTCATGGCGGCGGCGTCGGGCGGCGGGATGAGCGCGGTCATGAACACCCCTGCTCCGCGCCTGCTCGGCATGTTGCGGGAGGACGGCGTCGACGGGGTGGACGTGGCGGCCTACAACACCGACGCCCAGGTCGTGATCGCCGGCAGCGACAGCGTGCTGCGCGCGGCCCACGCCTCCTTGAAGGCCCGGGGCATCCGCTTCGCCCCCTTGCGGGTCAGCGCCGCCTTCCATTCGCGACACATGGAGCCTGTCCGCTCCGAATTCGAGAGTTTCCTGCAGGGGTTCACGTTCGCGGAACCGGGAACGGCCGTGATCTCCAATGTGACAGGGCGGCCCCACGAGCGGGGTGCGATACCGGAGATGCTGAGCAGACAGCTCGTGGAGCCGGTGCGATGGGTCGACAGCATTCGATATCTCCTTTCCCTCGGTACCGGTCTCGATTACGAGGAGATAGGCGGAAAGTCCCTTCTCCGCATGGTGAAAAGCATCGAGAAGACCGGTGACCGGAACGCACTCGTCGAGAGCGGGGTGTGAGACATGGACAGGAAGCAGTACATACAGCGGCTCATCGAGGACCAGTTCCTCGTGGAATTCGACGGTGAACTGACCGCCGAGACCGATCTGTTCAAGACGGGAGTGATGGACTCCTTCGGATATATTCAGCTCCTTACCGCTGTCGAAAGGGAATTCTCGCTCCAGCTGACGGACGAGGAATACCTCAGGAACATCTTCTCTTCGCTGGAGGCCATCGACGCCTTCGTAGCGAACAAGCTGGCCGAGCGCGACGGCCGCTGAGACCGCGACGGCCACTGGAGAAGGAGACCCCGCATGTGCGGAATCGCAGGCTTCGTCGCGCCCTCGCTCCACGACGGAGGGACGCCGGAGGTGATCACCTCCATGCTGTCGCTCATCCGCCACCGCGGGCCGGACGAGGCGGGCTACTACCTGGACGACGGCATCGCCATGGGCACAGCACGACTGTCGATAGTCGACCTCGCCATGGGCACCCAGCCGATGGCCGACCCGACGGACCGCTACTGGATCTGCTTCAACGGCGAGTTGTACAACCACATCGAACTGCGCGAGGAACTGCGCGGGCTCGGCCGCCGGTTCCGTACTCGCTCCGACACGGAAGTATTCCTGCAGGCATGGGCCCAATGGGGGCCCGCGTGCCTGCCCCGATTCAACGGCGCGTTCGCGGCCGCGATCCGGGACGTGAGGTCGGGAGACCTGTTCCTGGTACGGGACAGATACGGCAAGAGGCCGCTCTTCTACGTCGACCGCGAGGGGTGCGGCGCCCAGGGAGCCGGGAACGGGGAATTCCTCTTTGCCTCCGAGATGAAGGCTTTCCACGCGTTCCCGGGGTTCCGTTTCGAACTCGACCCCCACGAACTCGCCTCCACCTTCGCGGTATGGACGCCGTTGCCCGACCGGACCCCCTTCCAGCACATCCGCCAGCTCCCGATGGGGTGTTACCTGACCGTCCGCGACGGGCGGGCGGTTCTGGGCGACTACGCGGAGCTCGAACTCGACGTACCGCCGTTCACCGGTTCCGAACGGGAAGCGGCCGCATCGGTCCGCGACGTCCTCCGTGAGAGCGTCGAGATGCGGCTGAGGAGTGATGTCGAGGTCGGTGTCTATCTGAGCGGCGGCCTCGACTCCTCCATCGTCACCAAGCTGACGACCGATCTCTCCTCGCACGAGGTCCGTACTTTCTCCGTGGAGTTCGACGACGCCGTCTTCGACGAGTCGAGCAGCCAGCAGGTCGTCGCCTCGCACCTCGGTACCCGTCACTCGTCCATTGCCGTGTCCAGTGCCGACATCGCGGCGAACTTCCGGTCCGCCGTGTACCACGCGGAAGTACCCGCGTTCCGCGCGGCGTTCGTCCCCATGTTTCTCCTGTCCCGCCACGCGCGGGACGCCGGAATCAAAGTGATCCTCAGTGGTGAGGGCGCCGATGAGGCGTTCCTCGGGTACTCGCTCTTCCGCGAGACGCTGCTGCGCGCTTCATGGAACGAACTGTCGGACGATGAGCGCATGGCCAGGCTCGGCAGCCTTCACCCGGAACTGAGTCATTTCGGACCAGCGAACCGGGCAAGGATGAAGGGCCTCTTCGAGCAGTTCGCAGTGGAACGGCTGCCTGGCCTCTTCTCCCACGAACTCCGTTACCAGAACGGTCGTTTCGCCACGCGTCTGCTGAAACGACACGATGAACCGTTCGCGGATCTCATGGCCCTGACGGGCGCGACACCCGGATACGCCGCGCTGAGCCCGGTCCGAAGGGCACAGTGGCTCGAATTCAAGACGCTGCTGCCCGGCTATCTTCTTTCCACCCAGGGCGAGCGCATGAGCCTCGCTCACGGTGTCGAGAACCGGTGCCCGTTCCTGGACCCCGCGGTCGTCCGCGCGGCGGCCTCGATCAATCTGCGCTTCGACGACGGTCTCGATGAGAAGGCCATCCTCAAGAAGGCGTTCTGGGGTGAGCTGCCGGAATTGAGCCTCACTCGGGAAAAGCAGCCGTACCGCGCGCCCGGAGCGGCCGTCTTCAAGCAGCAGCAGCCCGACTACCTGGAACTTCTCCTCTCGACGACGGAGCTGGAGAAGATCGGCGGCATCGACCCGGTGTTCGCCCGGAAGCTCGTCAAGAAGATCATGGCCACGCCCACGGACGAGATCAGTACGAAGGAAGACCAGGCCTTCGTCTACCTGCTCTCGACCGCGGTCCTCAACCAGCAGTTCGTGCTGGGACAGGAAAAACCCGGGGAATCAGCGGCACTGGCCGATTTCAAGGTGAACACCATCATCGATCAGCGGAATTCACGGGGATCGACGCCGGCCCATCGGGGCCTCCCCTCTGCAGGAGGAATCTGATGAGTACGTTCGAACCGGCGCCCGCGACGGACGATGTCGCGATCATCGGGCTCGCTCTGCGATTCCCCGGCGCGGAGACTCTGGAAGAGCTCGGCGGACACCTCGTCGCGGGCCGGTCGCTCATCTCGGAAGTCCCGCCGGAACGCTGGTCGAAGGAACGGTACTTCGGTGACCCCAGGCTCGGGGCCCAGAAGACGAACAGCGTCTGGGGCGGCTTCATCGAGCATGCGGACTGCTTCGATGCCGATTTCTTCAATATCTCGCCGCGCGAGGCCGAGAGCATGGATCCCCAGCAGCGCATGGCTCTCGAACTCGCCTGGCGGGCCATCGAGAACGCAGGCTATGCGGCGAGTGCCCTCGCCGGAACGGAGACGGGCGTCTTCATGGGTGTCTGCCATGCGGACTACGCGGAAATGATGGAACGCGAAGGGGTGCGGACGGACGTCTATTTCCCCACCGGGACGGCATACTCGATCATTGCGAACCGAATCTCCTACTATTTCGACTTCCAGGGCCCGAGCATCACCAACGACACGGCATGTTCGAGCTCGCTGGTGTCGGTGTACGAAGCGGTACGCGCGCTGCGCAACGGCGAGTGCGGTGTCGCCCTGGCCGGCGGAGTCAATCTGATCTGGTCGCCGAAGCACTTCGTCGCGTTCAGCCAGGCGAGCATGTTGTCCCGCACCGGTCGTGCCGGCGCATTCGATCAGAGCGCCGACGGCTACGTCCGCGGTGAAGGCGGGGCGGTGCTCCTCCTGAAGCCCCTCGCGCGGGCCGTCGCGGACGGCGACCCCATCCACGCGGTCATCAAGGGCGTCGCCACGAACCATGGCGGCCGCACCAACTCCCTCACCGTCACCAACCCGACGGCACAGGCGAATCTGATCGAGGGGCTCTACACCCGCGCCGGAATCCGGCCGGAGACCGTTGGCTATATCGAAGCGCACGGCCCCGGAACGCCCGTCGGCGATCCGATCGAGATCATGGCTCTGAAGGAAGCCTTCCGTAACCTGCACGCGGCCCAGGGCACCGTCGCCCGGCCCGAGAGCTGCGGAGTCGGCTCCGTCAAAACCAATATCGGGCATCTGGAAGGCGCCGCCGGTGTCGCCGGGATAGCCAAGGTGATCAGCTCACTGGCACTGGGGATACTGCCCGCGAACGTCAACTTCCTGAATCAGAACAGGCTCATCAAGCTCGAAGGCAGCCCGTTCCATGTCGTCCGCCACACCCGACCCTGGAGCGCGACGGCCCCCGGAGGCGACGGAACGATCCGGCCACGGCGGGCCGGGGTGAGCTCGTTCGGATTCGGTGGCACGAACGCGCATGTCGTGCTTGAGGAACACCTCTCCGATGAAGCGGGTGCGGGAGCGCGGGACGCCTCCTTCCGGGGTCCGGAGCTCCTGCCGCTCTCCGCGAAGACGCCGGACCGACTGCGCGCGGTCGCGGTCGACCTGCTCACCCACCTGCGCGAGCACCCGTCGCAGGCACTCGCCGACATCGCTCACACCCTGCGGGTCGGCCGGGATCCCATGCCCGCCCGGGTCGCGTTCGCCGTCGAGGACCGCGACGAACTGGAACTGCTCCTGGGGGAGTTCAACGACGGAACCCGTGCGGCGGGCGAACTTCACCTCGGCGGGAAGGCGCGAGGCACGGAGGAGGAAGTCGCCGAGCTGAGGGCGGCAGGGACACACTGGGTACAGGGCGGGGCGGTGGACTGGGCGGACCGGTCCGGGCACGGCGCACCCCGGCCGCGTCCACGACGTGTGCGGCTGCCCGGATATCCCTTCGCCCGTGAGCGGCACTGGTTCAGCGTTCCCCACAAGGAGGTCCGGGCCCCGCACAACGAGGTCGAGCCCCCGCGCACGGGCGCCGAGGCAGGAGTGACGCCACCGGCAGCGAGCGCCGATGCCGCCGCACACCCACTGGTTCACGCCGCCACCTCCGGCCCCGCAGGTCACCGCTTCAGCTCGACGTTCACCGGAGCGGAGCCGTTTCTCGCCTCGCACGTGGTGGGCGGTGACCGTGTGTTCCCGGCGGCCGCCCACGTCGAGATGGTCCGGGCCGCGGTTGTCCATGCGATGGGGCCCGACGTTGCGGAGCCGACGGTCGTCCGGCTCCGCAACGTCGCATGGCCGCGCCCGCTCGTCGTGCGGGACGCGCCGGTCGAGGTCAGTGTCCGGCTCACCCCGCAGGACGGCGCCGCCCTCGCCTTCGAGGTCGCCACCGGCACGGACCCGGCCGCGGTCCACAGCTCGGGCATCGTCGAGGCCGGCGGGCCGCGGGAACCGGATCGCGTCGATCTGGGCGCGCTGCTGGCAGCCTGCCCCGGGGAGCGCGGCCCGGTGGACGTGTACGGGGCGTTCCACGACCGGGGCCTGGAGTACGGACCTGCCATGCGCGGGCTCAAGGAGCTCCGGCTGGGGACGGGGGAACTGGTCGCGCGTATCGGGAAGCCCGCTGCCGGTGAGGCGGCGGACGCCGGATACGTTCTGCCTCCGAGCGTGCTCGACGCGGCACTCCAGTCCTCCGTCGTGCTCCTGGCGGAGACTTCGCGAGAGCCGTCCGGCAGCCCGGCACTGCCGTTCGCGTTCGAGGAGCTCACGGTCCACGGCGCCTGTGTGTCGGAGACCTGGGCGTGGGTCCGGCGCCGCGAAGGGCACAGCACGCTCGATGTGTTCGACATCGACCTCTGCGACCCCGAGGGCGTGGTGCTGGTCGCTCTGCGCGGGCTGGTCCAGCGGACCCACGGGGCGAAGCCCGGACGCGGAACGGGCGCCGACGTCGTCACCGCCGCCGTTCCCTGGGTGCCGGCGCCCCTGGACGTACCGGAGGACCGGGCAACGCCCCTCCCGTCCGTGCGCGGGTACCTGAGTGGACGAGCCGCCGCCCACACCACCGTCGTGGAGGGCACGACGGGCTTCACCCTCGCCCGCCTTCCCGATGTCGGGCCCGGCCGTGTCGCCGATGGTGTCGGGGCCGTGGTGGACCTGGTGTTCCGGCACGTCGCGGAGCTGGTCAGGTCGAAACCCGGGGGAGCGCACCGGTTCGTCGTCCTGGTGGACGACCGGTCGCCGCGGCACTGCCACGCGCCGCTGACCGGCCTGTTCAGAACCGTCGTCATGGAGAACCCCCGTGTCACGGGCCGTGTCGTACGCGTCGCGGAACTCGACACCGCGTCGCCGGAGCGGATCGCGGACATCCTCCGCGCGGAGGCGGCCGACCGGTCGGCCGACTGCGAGATCCGCTACGCGGCCGACGGCACCCGTCACGCGGCACGTCCCGTGGAATTCCGTCTCGGCGAAGGAGCGGAGATCCCGCCGTTGAAGGAGGGCGGGGTCTACTGGATCACGGGCGGTCTCGGCGGTCTGGGGCTGCATGTCGCACGGTACTTCGGCCGGTGTGCGGGCGTCGTCGTCGTCCTCAGCGGCCGGTCGGCTCCCGGGGCCGCGAGCGGGACGGCCCTGCGCGGACTGCGGGAAGCGGGGGTCGAGGCCCACTACCTCCCCGTCGACGTGGGCTCGAAGGACGACGTGGACCGTGCGGTACGCACCATCACACGGGATCACGGAGCGATCGACGGCATCGTCCACGCGGCGGGTGTCCTCCGCGACGCGTACCTCTTCACCAAGGACGCCTCCGACGTCCGGGCGGTGCTGGCGCCGAAGGTCGACGGCGTGCTCAACCTCGACGCCGCCACGCGCGGCCTCGCGCTCGACTTCTTCGTCGCCTTCTCCTCCGTGGCGGGGGTGTTCGGCAGTTCCGGGCAGTCGGACTACGCGGCGGCCAACGCATTCATGGACGCTTTCGCCCACCACCGCCGGGCACTGGAAAAGATCGGCGAGCGGAGCGGGAGCACGTCGGCCGTCAGCTGGCCGTTGTGGGCCGACGGCGGGATGTCCATGGACCCCGTGACCCGGGAGTCGATGCGCCGGGACCGGGGCTGGGAGCCCCTCCCGACGGAGGACGGCATCCGGGTTCTCGGCGCAGTGCTGCGTGATGCGCCCGCCCACACCGTGGTGGCGTACGGCGCCGAAGCGACGCTCACGGTCACCGCCCCGCTCCCAGCAGCGTCCCGCTCCGTTCCCGTGGACACCACATCCGCGGCGCCCCCGGCCGCCGGCGCAGAGGAGGACCTGACGGAGCGTACGACGGCCCTGCTGCGCCGCGTCGTGGGAGGGGTGCTGCACCGCGACCCCCTGACGCTCGACGAGACGGCCAATCTCGTCGACTACGGGATCGACTCGCTCGCCATCCTGGAGACGACCGCGTCGCTCGAAGTGTTCTTCGGCCCGCTGTCCAAGACGATCTTCTTCGAGTACACGACCATCGAGGGCGTCGCCGGCCACCTCGTCGCGGAGCACCGCGACAAACTGCGCGCGATCATCAGCGCCGAGGAACCGACGCCGCCGGCCGCACCCGCGTCCCCCGCGGCCCGGACGGACGAGGCGCCGGCCCCGGCGCCGGCCCCGGGCCCACCCCCCCCGCCCC
>NZ_JBCEWQ010000098.1:0-32390 GCF_038448545.1 Streptomyces sp. CLV115 | reverse complement strand
CCCCCCCGGCCGGGGCCCCCGGACCGGCCGGGTCGCGGAAGCGGCCGGGGTGCGGGGCGGCCGTCAGACGCGCTGCCAGAGGGCCGGGACGTTCGGCGGCGTCCAGCCGGGCTGCGCCTGGTGCGGCTGGAGGCAGCGGTAGCTGTCGGAGCCGTAGGTCACGATGTCGCCCGACGCGTACGTCGTACCGGCCGCCCAGGTGCCGCCCGGCTCGGTCGGCGGGTCGGTGGGGTCGGGCGGGGTGCCGTTGGTGACCAGGGTGAGTCCGTACGCCTGGAGCGCCGGGTTCACCGGCTGGAAGTACGTCGTACCGCCCTGCGAGCAGTTGCCGGAGCCGCCGGAGGTGACGCCCTGCGCCTGGCTGCCCGAGATGAACGAGCCGCCGGAGTCACCGGGTTCGGCGCACACATTGGTGCGGGTGACACCGGAGACGGTGCCCTCCTGGTAGGTGACGCTGGTGTTGCGCTGCTGGACCGTCCCGCAGTGCCAGCCGGTCGTCGAGCCGGAGCGGCAGACCGACGCCCCCTCCAGCGCCTCGGTGGACCCGGTGACCGTCACATCGCCGTTGCCGTAGCCGTTCACCAGGGCTCGCGGCGTCCAGCCGGTGTTGGTGGCGACCCAGGAGTAGTCGCGGCCGGGGAAGGTGGAACCCTGGAAGGAGCCCTGGGCCTGCTGGTTGTACCCGCTGGTGCTGACCCCGGGCGTCCCGCAGTGACCGGCGCTGACGAAGCCGGACTGGCTGCCGCCGCGCTTGACGGGGAAGCCTATGGAGCAGCGCCCCGAGCCGTTCATGTAGTACGCGTCACCGCCCCGGAGATCGGCGAACGTACGGGGCCGCTCCGCGGACCGACGCACCGTCACCACATCGCGTGCCACCCCCGCCTCGGCGAGGAACCCGTCGGCGGCCGAGGCGCGGGCGGCCTGCACGACGACCCGGTTGGTGGCCACGTCGACGTACCAGACGGGCACCCCCTCGGGGGCCCGGCGCAGCGCGACGCGGTCCAGCGCGGCCTTGGCGGATTCGAGTTCGGCCTGGCTGTGCTCGACGACCACGGGCCTGGCACCGGCCTCGCGGATCCGGGCGGCGTCCGAGGCGTCGGTGGTGGCCACGGTCAGGGCCGCGTCGTCGCCGCTCACCCGGGCCCCGGCGAAGTCCGCGCCGAGGGAGTGCTTCAGCGCGGCGGCGACGGCCGCCGCCCGGGCCTCGTGGCCGATCCGGCTGCGCGCCTGGTCGGCGGTCAGTCCGAGATCGCGCCGCATGGCCTTCAGCAGACCGGGCGAGAGCTGCCCGGTCCCCGTGGCGGTGGGGGTGCGGAACTGCGAAGCCGGATCGGCGGATGCACTGCCGGTCAGGCCGGCCAGCGCGAGCGCACCGACGGCCACGGTGGCGGTACACGCGGCCAGGGCACGTCTGCGGAGCACGGAGCTCTCCACGGAACTCTCCTTGACTTCGGGGGAATTGCCGTCAAGGTAGCCGCGTACACGTCATCCCCAGGAGATCCCGTTCACCCCCTCACTTCGCGTTATGGGGCCCCGGCCGGCCGCGACGGCCCTGCTCCGTGGTCGCGCCGGGGAGGTCCACATACGCCGCCGATCCCCGTAGGTTCGCCCCATGCGAATAGGTGAGCTACTGGGTTCCGGCCGATCCGCCGATGTGTACGCGCTGGACGACAAGTGGGTGCTGCGCCACTACCGCGACGGCATGGACGCCACTCACGAGTGGGTGGTCATGTCCTACCTCGGCGCACACGGTTTCCCGGTCCCCCGCCTCGGCCCCCGGGACTCGGAGACACCCGCCTGCGACCTGGTGCTGCAACGCCTGACCGGCCCGACGATGCTGGATTCCCTGCTGGCCGACGAGGTGTCGACGGCCGACGCGGCAGCCGTGCTGGCCGGGCTGCTCGCCGAACTCCACACCGTTCCGGCCCGGCTGTCCCCGGATCCCGAGGACCGGATCCTCCACCTGGACCTGCACCCGGACAACGTGATGCTGACGGACCGGGGGCCGGTGGTGATCGACTGGAGCAACACCAGGGAGGGCGTTCCGGCCGCGGACCGGGCGATGACGTCCCTGATCCTGGCCCAGGCGGCGATCGATCCCGGATTTCCGGCGCCGGCGCAAGCCCGTGCCCTGCTGACCGAGCTGCTGCCGCGCTTCTCCGCCGACGGCGGCATCCCCGCCCGTCACCTCACCGAGGCCGTCGCGCACCGCGCGGCCGACCCGGCGACGGGCCCGCAGGAGGTGGCGCTGATCGACCGGGCGGCATCCCTGGTCGCGGACCTGACCGCCTGAACCGCCCCGCACCCCTTCCCTCCCCCTCCTCGCGCTACCGCCCGGCGGGCCGGGCCGGCAGCGTACGGACGTGCCGCGGGGTCACGACACGGGTGATCGCCTAGCCGAAGAGGGTGCTCGGTTCCGAACCCCGGTAGTCGGTGCCGGTGTTGAGGAACACGTCATGGGCCGGCTCCCGTCACGGGAGAACAGAACTCCACCAGCGGCGTAGGCCCGGAGCGCCGGTGGCGCACGGACGGGGAACGCCGCCGGGATCCGGACGCGGCCCCGCGTCCGCGCACGGTTGCGCCGCGGCACCGGACCGCTCAGGACGACCGGCTCACCGCCGCACCGCCCACGAACGGCAGCAGCCGTTCCGCCTCCTGTTCCAGGGCCGCCCGGTCGGGACCGGCGAGCGGGCGGAGCGGGGCCAGCCGCAGTGTGCCGGCGTCCAGGGACCATGTTCCGTGGACCAGGCCGTCGACCAGGAAGGTGGGGCGCACCCGGGCCTGGCCGGGCATCACGTGCTTGCGGTCCTCGTCGCTGATGACGCGGGTGCGGTCGGCATGGCCGAGCAGGACGTTGTCGAAGGCAGGCAGCAGCCGCACCGGGGCGGGGGTTGCGGGGTCGGGCAGCTCCGCGCCGGCCAGGTCGAACAGCTCCCGGCCGTCCGGGTCGCGGTAGCGGCGCAGTTCGCCGCGCATCTCCGCGACGACCTCGCCGAGGCGGGTCAGCCCGCACCAGGCCTGGACGTCCTTCACCCCGGCCGGGCCGAAGGCGGCCAGATAGCGGCGGACCAGCTCCTTCGCCGACTCCCTGGCGGCGGCCGCCGACGCGACGACCGCCATCGGACGGCCCAGCCAGGCGTCGGCGGGCGTGACGGAGACCGCCGACCGGTTGCCCCAGGAGCCCCACGCTCCGGTGGCCGCGCCATGGACGAGGGGGGTGCTCAGCTCCGCCTGGCCGGCCAGGATCCGCCCGTCGCGTCCCGGGTGGCGTTCGGCCAGCCGCCGGGCCAGCTCCTTGCGTGACAGGGTTCCGCCCGCGAGCAGGCCGAGCGCGTCGGACACCAGGGACGCCGGGTCCAGGCCGGTGCTGTTCCGGGTGAAGTGCGGTGATGCCGCGGTGCGGTCGAGCACGGGTTGCAGCAGCGGCCGCAGCCGGCGGAAGTCGTCGGCCGCGGCGAGGTGCTGGGTGGAGCGCAGCAGGCCGGACCGGACCACCCGCCGGTCCTCCAGCAGCGCGGTGAGCCCGGGCTGCGTGAAGCCGTTGATCCTGCTCCACAGCCCCACGTAGGCCCAGTTGGGCTCCTGCGCCTGGAGTGCGACCAGCCGCCCGATCACCTCCAGCGGGGTGCGATCGGTGCGGGCCAGCAGGAACTGACGGTCCAGCAGTGCCCGGTTCAGCGCCCGGTGGGAGAGGGTGGTCACGACAGCCGCACCGACACATTGCCCCGGTGGGCCCCCTGGAGCAGGGCGAGGAACGCCGCAGGCACGTCCTCGATCCCGCCCTCGACAACCGTCTGCGGGTAGACGAACCGACCCTCGGCCAGCCAGGTGCCGAAGTGCTCCTGCCAGGCCGCGATCTGATCGGGCGTGTGGTGGCAGGAGAACGGCAGCAGCTCCACGTTCCTGGCCCCGGCCGCCACGGGGTCGGGCTTCGAGAAGCGCTCCGCGGCGTCACCGAGCTGGCTCGACAGCGAGCCGCACAGCGCGAAGCGCGCCCCGGGCCGGGCCACCCGCAACGCCGCCTCGTACTGCGCGCCGCCCACGACGTCGAAGAACACCGAGATGCCGTCGGGCGCGAGCTCCCTCAGCCGGTCGGCCGGGGAACCGTCGTGGTAGTCGAACGCGGCGTCGTAGCCGAGCTCGTTCACCAGGTAGTCGACCTTCGCCGGGCTTCCGGCGCTGCCGATGACCCGCGCCGCGCCGAGGCACCTGGCGATCTGCCCGGCCAGCGAGCCGATCCCGCCCGCCGCACCGGAGACGAACACCACGTCGCCCGCGCCCACGGCCGCCACGCCGGCCATTCCGTAGTACGCGGTCGGCCCCTGCCCGAGGTGGTGTCCGGGGTCGGGGAAGAGCCCGCGGTCGAGCTTGACGTACCCGGAGGCCGGGCCCGCCGAGTACTCGCTCCAGCCGCTCATCGACCGGACCAGGTCACCGACCGCGAGCTCGGGGCTTTCGGACCGGACGACGGTGCCGACGGTGGCGACGCCCACCCGCTGTCCGGGCCGCCAGGCGGGCACCGGGATGGTGCAGTCGGCCCGCATCAGCTCCAGGTACGTCGCGGCGAGCCCCACCTGGTCGGTCCGCACCAGGACCTCGCCCTCCACCGCCGTCTTGGCGACGGTGAAGTGGCCGGGCGTGGGGACGCCGGTGATCTGCCTGGTCAGCTGGATCTCACGGGTGATCATTTCTTGGTCCTCACGTCGGTCCGGTTCGGCCTTCGGGATCGACTCTAGGGAGCCTTCCGGTCACTTTCCGGCCGGAAGTCGCGAGAGGATCCGGGCATGGCGAACACCAGCTCACGGACGCTCAGACTGCTCTCGCTGCTGCAGACCCACCGCCACTGGCCCGGCCTGGAACTGGCCGGCCGGCTCGGAGTGTCCGAGCGGACCCTGCGCCGCGACATCGACCGGCTGCGCGAGCTCGGCTACCCGGTCAGCGCGGCCCGGGGCACGGACGGCGGCTACCAGCTCGCGCCCGGCGCCGTACTGCCGCCGCTGCTGCTGGACGACGAGGAGGCGGTGGCTCTCGCGGTCGGCATCGGCGACGCCGCGCAGAGCGGAATCGCGGGGATGGAGGAGGCATCCCTGCGGGCACTGACCAAGGTGGTACGGGTCCTGCCGCCCCGGCTGCGGGCCAGGGTGGACGCCCTGCGCGCGGTGACCGTCTCCGCCTCCGCGTCCGGGCCGGCCGTCGCGGCGGGCGTGCTCACCGCGATCGCCCAGGCGTGCCGGGACGAGGAACGGCTGCGGTTCGGCTACACGTCCAGGGGCTCGGCACCGGCCGAGCGCGAGGTCGAGCCGCACCGCGTCGTCGCCACCGGCGGCCGCTGGTACCTGGTCGCCTACGACCTGCACCGGCACGACTGGCGCAGCTTCCGCCTCGACCGGCTGACGGGTCCGACGGCGACCGGCACCCGCTTCCGCCCCCGCCCGCTCCCGGCCGAGGACGCCGCGGCCTTCGTCCGGGCGGCGAGCGGCGCCCCGGCCCCGTACACGGTCGAGGCCCTGGTCCACGCGCCCGCCGCGCGGGTCCGGCAGGCGGTCGGCCAGTGGGGCACGGTCGAAGCGCTCGCCCCGGACAGCTGCCGCCTCACCATGACCTCCACCTCCCTCGACTGGCCGGCCCAGGCGCTGGGCAACGTGGGCGCGGAATTCGAGGTGCTGGGGCCACCGGAGTTCGCCGCGCACGTCCAGGACTGGGGCGCCCGCTTCCTCCGGGCCGTCCCCGCGCCCCGGTGATCCGCCCCGCCACCGCGCGGGCGGATCACTCGGCGCGTCCGTCCGCCGCACGCGGGGGCGGGCGGGTCGTCACTCCCCGTCGCGCAGCCGGTTCGCCAGGGAGGACAGCGGCTCGGCCTCCTCGGTGTGGCCCAGGGCGGTCAGTCGGGAGACCGCCGCGTCGAGGCGGTTGAGGGCGGGGGCGGGGCGTTCCAGGTAGATGCCCTCCACAGCAGCCGTGAGACGGACGCACTCGGCCCACTCACCGGCGTGGTCCCCGCCCTTCTCCGGCGCCGGCCCGCCGAGCAGGGCGAGGGCCTTCTCCAGTGCGGCGAGGGCGTCCTCGTACTCACCGGCGTAGGCATTGACCCGCCCGTGCTCATAGGCCAGGGCGGTGTCCAGGGAACGGCCCTGGGCCTCGTACTCGGCGGCACGGGCCTCGTCGGCGATCCGGCCGACGTCGGCGAGGTTGGCGAGGGCGTCGGCCAGGCCCTCGGGGCCCTGCTGCTCCGCCTGGAGACGGGCGAGTTCGCGCAGGCAGCCGCTGAGCTGCTCGTAGCGCGGGACGCGGGCGTGGGCGGCGAGCGCCTGCTCCGCGGCCTCGCGCGCCCGGCCGAACTCACCGGACTCACCGAGGAGTACGGCCGTCTCCGCGGCGATCATGACGTGGCTCCCCGGGTCGTCGTCCCAGCGTGCCGACTCGGCCGCGAGCGCGACGAACTCCGTCGTGGCGGCCTTGAGGTCCTCCCCCGCGTGCAGCGCGCGGGCTCGGGTCAGGCGCAGCTGGGCGACGAGCCGGTCGTCCACTTCCTTGGCGGCGACGTCCGGTTCGGCCAGGAGCGAGTCGAGCAGCGCGATGCAGTCCTCGACGCGGCCCAGGTCGAGGCAGAGCTGAGCGGCATTGCTGTAGGCGCAGTACGCGTCCGTCCGGCTGCCCCGGCGCAGCTCCAGCTCCGCCGAACGCGTCAGGTGCCGCAGTGCCTCGTCGGGGCGGCCGAGGTGCATGCAGACCTCTGCCAGATCGGCGTGGAGGCGTGCGGTGTCGACCACGTCGGCCGGCCAGTCGGCGGCCAGTCGCAGCCCCTCGGCCAGGTCGGCCTGCGCGGCCTGCACGTCCCGGAGGCCGAGCTGGAGCCGGCCGCGCAGCGCGAGCGTACGGGGCAGGTGCCAGGCGGGGCCGTGCGCCTTCAGCCGGTCGAGGACGCCGTCGATGACGGTGAGCGCGGCGGGCAGGTCGCCGGAGAGGGCATGGGTGGTGCCCCGCAACAGCAGGGCACCGGAGATCTGCCCGCCGAGATCGTGCCGGGTGGCGAACGCGAGCAGCAGGTCGGCCTCGGCGAGGACCGGCGCGACGTGCGCCTCGTCCCCCGACGTCTGCAGCCGCATGCCCAGCGCGGTCGCCCGCAACCGCAGCAGGCGGGCCTCCTGGTGCGGGGCGAGGCCGGACGCCTCCTCGTGCAGGCGAACCATGTCCGCGTGAGCGGCGGCCAACGCGGCGACCTTCACCCCGGCCCCGGCGGCACCGTCAGTCCCATCGGTACCGCCTGCCTCCTCGGCCCCCTCCGCAGCGGCGAGCAGGGCGCAGGCACGCGCGACCGCCGCGTCGCCAGGGACTCCGGCGTCCTCGTACAGGGCCGCGGCCTCCTCGTGGAGAGCGGCGGCCTCGGCGAACTCGTCCTTCTCGCCCGTCCGGCTCGCCTCGTCGCTCAGCAGGTCCGCCCGCAGCCGTGCGAGCGGGCCGACGGCCGGATCGTCGGGGTGGGCGTAGTCGCGGGAGGTGGCGAGCGTGCGCAGTTTCGCCCAGCACGCCCGCGCGTCCGGGTGCCCCTGCTCGTCCAGCGTCCGTGCCCGGAGGATGAGTTCGGGCAGCGAATCGGGGACCTCGGCGGCCGTACGGGCGACGGGCGCGGCGACCGGGGCGGCCGGGGCCACTTCGTCGAGGCCACGGGTGCGCAGGGTCAGTTCCAGCGCGTCCACGAGCGGGGCGCGGTCGAGGCGGGCCCTGCGGCGGTCGGTGTGGGCCGTCGTTCCGTTGCGGGCGTCGAAGCGGGCGGCGAGGTCGTCGGCACGCCCCCGCACCTCGGCGCGCAGGCCGGCCACCGTCCAGGCGCGGCCCGCGTACCCGGCTGCGGGCAGCTCGCCGTGTCCCAGGGACTCGACGCGCTGGAGCAGCACCTCCGCACCGGTGAGGAAGTCGAACAGGTCCAGCGGCGAGTCCACCTCGCCGAAGAGATTCCGGTTCTCGGCGAGCAGTTCCAGGCCGCGCGCCTCGTTGCCGGTCAGCGCGCAGAACTCCAGGTGCCGGCCGACCTCTGAGGACATCGAGGGGTTGCGGCGGCAGTTTCGGTAGCCGGCCAGGTGCAGTTCGCGGGCCCGGTCGACGCGGCCGCTGCGCAGCAGGGGCAGCAGCGCGTACGAGACGGAACGGGCCGGCTCCTCCTGGCAGGACTCCTTCCCGGCCAGGACGGGTGCCCAGTCGTCCAGCGCCCGCTCGTCGTCGCCCGCCGCGAGGTGGTGGAGGGCGCGCTCGCAGATCTCGCAGGCCTCGCAGTCGCTGAGCCGGGTCCGGGAGCGGCCCGCCCACAGCTCGTAGGCGAGGGTGGTGCCCTCACCGGTGTGGGCGGCGAGCTGGTACGCCTGCCCGTAGTAGGGCTGGAGTCCCAGGCCGGCCTTCTCGTACCGGTCGCGCATCTCCGCCAGCCACTGGTGCAGGCTGGAAAGGGGTACCTCGGGCAGCACGCGCAGCGCGTCGGCCACCCACTTGAACCGCCAGAACAGCGTGTGCCGCCGGCGCTCGTCGAATACGTCGGGCTGCTCGTCGAACAGGTTGAGCAGGCGGGCGAAGACGACGGGCGACTTCCGGGGCTCGGAGCCGTAGGTGTACGCCTCCTGGAGTTCGAAGAGCGCGTGGACGAGCGGGACGGGCTCGGCGAACTGCTCGGCGGCGTCCACCAGTTCCTCGGCGGCGACCGTGCGGGTGCGGCCGTAGGGGAGCCGGTCGTTCTCCTCCAGCGCCTGGTACAGCTCGTCGGTGTTCCGGGGTGCGGTCGGCATCGTCAGCTGTCCTTGCGGAGGGCGTGGGCGAGAAGGTCGAGGAAGGAGCGGTTGATGAGGCTGGATTCGGCTGGCCTGAGCGGGCGCCGGGACAGCAGCGCGGCCTGCCCGTAGAGGGCTTCGGCGCTGGTACGGGCCAGCTCCGGCTCCTCGATGGTGACGGCGGCGCGGACCAGCGGGTTCAGCTGGTTGAGGATCAGCTGGGCCCGCGGGGCCTCCTGGCGCAGGGCACCGAGGATGTCGCCCCACACGCCGCCCTCCTGCTCACGGGCGAGCTGGGAGCGGGTGCGCTCGTGCCGGGCCTCGCGGCTGTCGACGAGGAGGGCGGGGGCGGAGGCGGGCTGGAAGGTGCGCAGCGCGACATCGCAGTCGAAGACGGCGAGGGCGTCGCGGGCCAGGGCGAGGTAGGCCACGGCGGCCAGCTCGGTCTCGCGGTCGACGGGGTCGAGGTGGGCGGTGAGGGTCGCCGGGTCGAGGTCGGCGACGCTGACCTCGGGCCTGATCTCGGGCAGCCGGTGGACCAGTTCACGGTCGTACGTGTAGCCGCCGTTGACGACGCCGAGTCCGGCGGCCGAGGCGATCGCCGCGACCTGCCGGAACTCCTCCACGCTCGACGTCACGAGCACGGTGCGGTGGGTCCGGGCGAACTCGTCGAGAGTGGTGTGCCCGTCGGTGGTCTCGAACGGCAGCCAGGGCAGCAGCATCCGCAGGATCTCGTCGTCGTGCACCGCGAGCGACTTCACGGCCAGGTGGTGGGCCTGGAGGAACCGGCCGAGCAGGTCCGGATCGCTGGCGGCGGCCCGGGCTATCCACTCGCGCAGCCGGTCGGCGAGGGCGTCGCGGACTGCGGCGAGCGTGTCGTCCTCGTACAGGGACTCGCGGGAAGCCGTCGGGCGCAGGCTCTCGGCGTCGATGACACAGCGGACGAAGAACGCCCACTCGGGCAGGAGTTCCTCGGCCTGCTCGGACAGCAGCATGCCCTTGACGTGCACGCGATGGCCGTGGCGGCGCCCGGCCGGCACCGCCTCGGGCAGCACGCACGCGATGCCCTTCAGGCCGACGGCAGGCAGGTCCAGCTCGATGGTGTCCAGCGGCGTGAACCCGAAGACCCCCTCCCCGTACGCGGTCAGCGCCCGGGAACGGGATCCCGGGGTGGGGTACGTACGGGCCCAGGGTGCGGGCTCCGGATTGACGGCCACGCCCTGACCGCCCGTGCCGTCGTCGAAGGTCACCGGATGGCGCAGCAGGGAGCCGAAGTGCCGGGCCAGCGCGTGCACCTGCGCCGGCCGGGTCCACTCACCGGTGTCGGCGCGCGGCGTCAGCGTGACGGTGGTCCCGGGGCGGGGGCGGGCGGACGCGGGCAGGGTGCGCACGGTGTAGCTGCCGTCGCCGCGCCCCCGCCATTCCACGGCGGGTGCGTCGGGGGTGCGGGCGGAGCGGCTCAGGACGTGGATCTCGTCCGCGACCAGGAAGCAGGAGAGCAGCCCGATGCCGAACTGGCCGATGAAGTCGGCGCGTTGCTCGGCGATCCGCTCGGCACGCTTGCTGCTGCGGCCGATCGTGGCGAGGAAGCTGTGTACGTCGGCCTCGGTGAGACCGACGCCGTCGTCCTCGACGCGTACCACCGAACCGTCGGCGTACAGGCGGATTCCGAAGGCGTCGGCGGGGGCGTCCGGTGCGAGTCCGCGCCGGGCGGTCAGCGCGTCCACGGCGTTCTGCAGGAGCTCGCGGAGGTAGACGCGCGGGCTGGAGTAGAGGTGGTGGGAGAGGAGATCGACGAGGCCGCGCAGATCCACCTGGAAGGTGCGGTCGGCGCCGGCCGGGTTCGCGGCGGTGTCGGGCAGAGTCATCGGGCAGTCCGGGGTGGAAGGGACAACGGGTGGCGGGGCACGGCCGCAAGCGGCTTCGGCATCAGCCGGAACCGGGACCGGTGTGCGGTGCTCAGGCGCGGCGCTGGTGGCAGGCGAACTGCTTCTCGGGCTCGGCGAAGTAGGACCAGGGCCATTCGGTACGGGCGCCGTCGAGCGCCTGGAAGACGCGCCGGACCGTGTGGCGCTCACCGGCCAGCGACAGGGCCATGGCGAACATGTTGAAGTCCTGCTGCCAGCCCGGCCGGCGTACGTAGGCGGGGTGAAGGATGCTGTGATCGGCCGCGTTGCGCAACTCGGCCTGGATCTCGGGGGTTTCGAGGCACCCCGCGTGTTCCGACTCGACCCATTCCTCGATGTGCGCCATGGCGATCACACAGCCGATCCGGTGCCCCTGCGGAGCCCGGGCGAACGCGTCGCGGGCGAATGCCAGGGCCTGGCCCGGCTCACCGCTCCAGCGGGGCTGCAACTGCGAAACCCAGTCGATGTGGACTTCCAGGTCCAGCGGATCGCGGCGCAGGGCGGCGTCGAGCCGGGTCCTGTTGACGACCGGGCCCAGCGACATGCCTCGGCCGGAGGTGAGCAGGTAACGCCACGGCGTGATCCACTCCGGCGCCAGCTCGGCGGCCTCGAACAGCTGCTCCTCGGCGAGGTCGAGCCGCTCGTGGAAGACCCGCCACTGTTCCTGCGTGACGTTCGCCGCGCGCGCGGACGTACGCGCCTCCCATCCCCAGACGACGTGGCGCGCCCCGGATATCAGCAGGGCGGTGGCCCGGTGCTCCTTGTCCTCCTCGACGGCACGGACGATCCAGTCCTGCACACCGTCCAGGTCGGCCAACTGCCCCAGGACCTTGTGGTCGTGGCCGAGATCGAAGGGGACCAGCGCCGCCTTGACCGCCTCCCAGTCACCCGCGTCGGCCGCCTCCACCAGCGCGAGCACCCGCGCATCCCCGAGCGCACGCAGCGCGTACGCCCCGTTCCTCCGCCGCCGCGGAGCGGGCAGGGCATACGGATCCGCCGACGTCCTCCCCCCGCCCCCGTCCCCGCCGAACAGCCTGCCGAACATACCGAGCCCTCCCCTGGTCCCGCGCGATCGTCCGGTGCAGCATAAGCGGCCCCACCGACATCGCTTCCACAGAGTTTTCACGGGTACTTCACGCCACGGTCCCGACGTCCGTCCCCGACGAGGGCGGGTGCATCCGCCGTCCGCGAAGGTCCGGCCCGCACGGCCGTCAAGGACACGGGCGGCCGACAGGCTCCGAACCACGAAGGCCGTCGGCACTCGCGCGGCCCGCCCCCGACGCCGCCGCATCCGGCAAAAGCAAAAGCCCCAGGTCACGGCGAGTGAGTCCTGAGGCTTCCACAGAGCCGCCTTCGGGATTCGAACCCGAGACCTACGCATTACGAGTGCGTTGCTCTGGCCAACTGAGCTAAGGCGGCACGCCCTGTCGCACCATGGTGCGATCAGCAGCGTCGCCAAGTCTACACAGTTTCCGGGGGTGCTCCGTACCAGCCTCGCTCCGGGCCGTTTTCGCAGGTCAGCAACGTTGCGGGGTGATCAGGAGCACTTCTTGCCCTCCGTCGGCGGGGTGCCCTCCAGGAGGTAGGTGTTGATCGCCGAGTCGATGCAGTCGCTGCCGCGGCCGTACGCCGTGTGGCCGTCGCCCCGGTAGGTGAGGAGGGTGCCCGAGGAGAGCTGGCCGGCCAGGGACTGGGCCCACTTGTACGGGGTGGCCGGGTCGCGGGTGGTGCCGACCACCACGATCGGGGCCGCGCCCTTCGCCTCGATGCGGTGCGCGGTGCCGGTGGGCGGGACCGGCCAGTCGGCGCAGTTCAGGGCGGCCCAGGCGAAGGCCTTGCCGAAGACCGGGGAGGCCTTCTCGAAGCTGGGGACGGCCCGGGTGACGGCCTCGGCGTCGGCGAAGGCGGGCGGCTGGTCCAGGCAGTTCACGGCGGCGTTGGCGAACATGAGGTTGGCGTACGTGCCGTTCGGCCGGCGCTCGTAGTAGCTGTCCGACAGGGCCAGGAGGCCGGAGCCGTCGCCCTTCTGCGCGGCGGTGAGGGCCTCGCGGAGCTGGGGCCAGGCCGACTCGTCGTACATGGCGGCGATGACCCCGGTCGTCCCCAGCGATTCGGTGAGCCTGCGGGACTCCCCGGTGGCGATCGGCCGGGCGTCGAGGTCGGCGAAGAGCCGCTTCAGCCGGGTGGCGGCATCGGCGGTCGAGGTGGTGCCGAGCGGGCAGTCCGCCTTCTTCACACAGTCGGCGGCGAAGGCCTGGAACGCGGTCTCGAAGCCCGCCGTCTGGTCGCGGTTCAGCGCGACGGCGTCGAGCGACGGGTCCATCGCGCCGTCCAGGACCAGCCGGCCGACCCGGGCCGGGAAGAGTCCCGCGTACGTCGCGCCGAGGAAGGTTCCGTACGACGCCCCGACGTAGTGCAGCCGCTCGTCACCGAGCAGGGCTCGCAGCATGTCCATGTCACGGGCGGTCTCGACGGTGGAGACATGGGGCAGGATCTCGCCGGAGCGCTTCTCGCAGCCGTTCGCGAACTGCTTGTACGCGTCGCCCAGGTCGGTGACCTCGGCCGCGTCGTCCGGGGTCTGGTCGACCTGGGTGTACGCGTCCATCTGCGGACCGGTGAGGCACACGACGGGCTCGCTGCGGGCCACTCCGCGCGGGTCGATGGCGACCATGTCGTACCGGGCCCGGACCTGGGCCGGGTAGCCGACGGCCGCGTAGCTCTGGAGATATTCGATGGCCGACCCGCCGGGGCCGCCCGGGTTCACCAGGAGGGAGCCGATCCGCTCGCCGGGACCGGTGGCCTTCTTGCGGGCGACGGCCAGCCTGATCTCGCCACCGTCCGGCTTCTTGTAGTCCAGCGGCGCCTTCATCGTGCTGCACTGGAACCCCTCGACGCCGCAGTCCCGCCACTCAAGTTTCTGCGCGTAGTACGACTTGAGCCCGGCGGGGACCGCCGACCCGGACGACGCGGGCGAGGTGGACGGCGAGGTGCTCGTCGAACTGCCGCTGCTGCAGCCGGAGATGAGAAGGCCGGCGGTGCCGAGCGTGGTGGCGAGAATCCGGAGCGAGCGCCTGGTGTTCATCCTCGGAGCGTAGTCGCCATGTGACGACTCGCCCGATTCGCTCCCCGTACGGGTGAACGCACGATCATGAATGAGCGATCGTGAACGGGGTGATTCGGGTGTGTGGGCGGGGTTGGCGGGTCGGCCCCGGAGTCAGCCCGCGCGCAGGGCCATCGTCATCGCCTCCACCGCGAGCAGCGGCGCCACGTTGCGGTCCAGCGCCCGGCGGCAGGCGATCACCGCCTCTATCCGGCGCAGGGTGCGTTCGGGCGTGGAGGAACGGGCGACGCGGTCGAGCGCGTCCTGGGCGTCCGCGTTGGCGATGGCGATCCCCGAGCCCAGCTGGATGGCCAGTACGTCACGGTAGAAACCGGTCAGATCGGTGAGCGCCAGATCGAGGCTGTCGCGCTGCGTACGCGTCTTGCGGCGCTTCTGCCGGTCCTCCAGCTCCTTCATCACGCCCGCGGTACCCCGTGGCAGCCGTCCCCCGGCGGCGGCGCCGAGCGCGGCCTTCATCTCCTCCGTCTCCTTGACGTCGACCTCCTCGGAGACCTGCTTGGCGTCGTCGGTGGCGGTGTCGATCAGCTCCTGGGCGGCCTTGAGGCAGCCCCCGATGTCCTCGACCCGCAACGGGAGCTTGAGCACGGCGGCGCGGCGCGAGCGGGCCCGCTCGTCGGTGGCGAGGCGGCGGGCCCTGCCGATGTGGCCCTGCGTGGCCCGGGCGGCGGACGCGGCCCGCTCCGGGTCGATGCCGTCACGCCTGATCAGGACGTCGGCGACCGCGTCGACCGGGGGCGTGCGCAAGGTGAGGTGGCGGCAGCGGGAGCGGATGGTGGGCAGCACGTCTTCGAGGGAGGGTGCGCAGAGCAGCCACACCGTGCGGGGCGCGGGCTCCTCGACCGCCTTCAGCAGTACGTTCCCGGCGCCCTCGGTGAGCCGGTCGGCGTCCTCCAGGACGATGACCTGCCAGCGGCCGACGGCCGGGGAGAGCTGGGCGCGGCGGACCAGCTCGCGGGTCTCCTTCACACCGATGGAGAGCAGGTCCGTGCGGACCACCTCCACGTCGGCGTGCGTACCGATGAGGCTGGTGTGGCAGCCGTCGCAGAAGCCGCAGCCGGGTGCTCCGCCCAGGGCGCGGTCGGGGCTGGTGCACTGGAGGGCGGCGGCGAAGGCCCGGGCGGCGGTGGAACGGCCCGAGCCCGGAGGGCCCGTGAACAGCCAGGCGTGGGTCATCTTCGACCCCGGCGGTACCGGCTCCCCCGCCGAATGGGCGGTGACCAGCGCATCGGCGTCCCGGGCGGCGGCACCGAGCTGCTCCTGCACCCGGTCCTGGCCGACCAGGTCGTCCCATACGGTCATGGGTCGCCGCCCTTCCTGCACGTCGCTGCTCGTTGTTGCCGGTGCTGCTTGCTCGCACCCGGTCGCTGCCCGCTGTTGCCGGTCGCTGCTTGCTGTTGCCGGTCGCTGCTTGCTTGCTGCTGCCCGTCGATCCGGATGCCGATGCCCCGATCCGACTCCCATTGTGGGGGACGGGTCTGACAATCCCGGCAACAAGGCACCCCGGCCGCCGGGACCTGCTGCCAGGACCGGCCGCCGGGACGGAACTGCCCGGCGGCCGGCACGGATCAGCGGCGCGGGCGGCGTCCCCGGCCCGAGCGGCCCGGGCCCCCGTCGTCCTGCTGGTCGCCGTGGTCGCCCAGCAGCTCGTCCGCCAGCGTCGGCAGATCGTCCAGCGGGGTCTCCTCGGCCCAGTCGGGACGGGGCCGCCGGCCACCGGAGCGCTCCTGGTGCTCCGCATGCTGCCGGCCGTCCCAGCCGCCGACCTGCGGAAGCTCGCGGGTGCGCTCGTTCTCGCTCTCCGGAGCGGAGGCCGCCGGGCGCTCGTCGCGGAACATGCCCCGCGGAATCCGGTCCGTCGGATCCGTGTCCCGTACCGGAGGAAGCACCGTCGTCTCGTCGGCGGCACCCGCGGCACCCGCGCCGCCGGACCGGCCGGAGCCGCCCGGAAGGTCGTGGATCCTGGGGATCATCTTCGTCTCGTCCTCGTCCGAGGAGGAGGGAGAGGACGGCGACGCGGACGAGGACGAGCCGTCCGGCGCGGGCACCTGCTGCGTCACATCGTTCGGGTTGACGATCGGCGTCGGCACCGTGATCTCGTTCTCCGGCACGGAGGCCGCCGCGGCGGCCTCCGCCCGGGCCTTCTCCGCCGCCGCGGCGGCCTCGGCCTCGGCACGCCGACGGGCCTCCTCGGCGCGCAGCAGTGCTTCCTCCGCCTTGCGCTGCTTCTCCAGCCGCTGGGCCTCGGCCTCCTTGCGCAGCCGCGCCTCCTCCTCGGCCTGCCTGCGCAGCCTGGCCTGCTCGGCCTCGCGGGCCGCCTCCTCGGCCTCCCGCCGGACCCGCTCCTCCTCGGCCACCCGGCGCGCTTCCTCGGCCCGCTGCCGGGCCTCCTCCGCCTGGCGTTCGGCCTCGCGCCGGCGCGCTTCCTCCAGCTCGCGGGCCTTGCGCTCCTCCTCCTCGGCTCGGAGCTTGGCGAGCTGTTCCTGCCGCTCGCGCTCCAGCCGCTCCTCCTCGGCCTTGCGGGCGGCCTCTTCCTCCGCCTTGCGCCTGGCCTCCTCCTCGGCGGCCTTGCGCGCCTCCTCCTGGGCCTTGATCTCGGCCTCGGAGAGGGGCAGGAGCCGGTCGAGCCGGTGACGTACGACCGTGGTGATCGACTCCGGGTCCTGGCCCGCGTCCACGACCAGGTAGCGGGTCGGGTCGGCGGCGGCCAGGGTCAGGAAGCCGGACCGCACCCGGGCGTGGAACTCCGGCGGCTCGGACTCCAGCCGGTCGGGGGCCTCGGTGAACCGTTCCCGCGCGGTCTCCGGGTCCACGTCCAGCAGCACCGTCAGATGCGGAACGAGCCCGCTCGTCGCCCAGCGCGAGATCCGGGCGATCTCGGTCGGGGAGAGGTCGCGGCCCGCGCCCTGGTAGGCGACGGACGAGTCGATGTAGCGGTCGGAGATGACGATCGCGCCGCGTTCCAGCGCCGGGCGGACGACCGAGTCGATGTGCTCGGCGCGGTCGGCGGCGTACAGCAGCGCCTCGGCCCGGTTGGACAGCCCGGCCGACGAGACGTCGAGCAGGATCGAGCGCAGCCGCTTGCCGACCGGTGTCGCGCCCGGCTCGCGGGTGACGACGACCTCGTGGCCCTTGGCGCGGATCCAGTCGGCAAGCGCCTCGACCTGGGTGGACTTGCCGGCGCCGTCGCCGCCCTCCAGGGCGATGAAGAAACCGGTCGCGGCGGGGGCGACCGCCGGGTCGCCGCCGCGCAGCGCCTCGCGCAGATCGCGGCGCAGCGGTACGCCGGAGCGGTCGTCCGTCCTGGCGAGGACGATCACGGCGACGGGCAGCAGCAGCGCGCCGATCAGCATCAGGGCGAAGGCCGCGCCGCCGTGCTCGAAGACGAAGTCGCCCGAGCCCAGCCGGTGGGCGCCGATCGCGGCGGCCAGCAGCGGGCCCGCGAGCGCGCCGAGCGCGATGAGGACCCGTACGACGGCCTGGAGGTGCTCGGTGGTCCTGGCCCGGCGGAACTCCTCGGTCTCCTGGTCGACCAGGACATGACCGGTGTGGGCGGCGACGCCCGCGGCGTATCCGGCCAGCACCGCGATCATCAGCACGGTCGCCGTGTCCGGCACCAGGCCCATGGCGAGCAGTGCGAGACCGGTGACGGCGGTCGCCAGCGAGAGCAGCCGGCGCCGCGACAGGGTTGGCAGCACCTTCCCCGCGGTCCGGATGCCGACGCCGGTGGCGCCGGTCAGGCCGAGGACCAGCAGGGCGAAGGTGGCCGGTCCGCCGCCCAGGTCGGCGGCGTGCAGCACCGACACGGCGGCGGCCGCGGCGATGGCCCCGGCGACCGCGGCCGATGCGCCGACGACCAGCGGGACGGATCCGGTGCGGCCCTTGTCGGGTCCGCCGCCCGCCGACGGGCGCCGCAGGCCCTCCAGCGGCGAGCGCGGGCGCGGGGTCTGCGTACCGGGCAGTTCCAGGAAGTACAGGGTGGAGATCGATGCCGAGAACAGCCCGGCCGCGACGTACGAGCCGAGGGCCGCCTGGTGGATCGAGAACCATTCCAGGCCCGATCCCAGCAGGTTGCCGACGAGAGTGGCGATCAGCAGGGCGAGGGCCGCGGCCGGGATCGCGGCGAAGTCGGTACGTACGGAGAGCCGGCGCAGTGCGTCGAGGTGGTCGGGCAGCGGGCGCACCGCGGCGCCCTCGGGGGGCGGGGCGGGCAGCAGCGCGGGGGCGGCGCCGTCCTTGGCGACCGTCCACAGGCGTTCGGCCGCGCCGGTGACGAAGACGGTGATCAGGATCATCATGAGTGCCCGCTCGGGCATCCAGTCGATCCACAGGGGCGCGACGACCAGCAGCGCCAGCCGCAGTCCGTCCGTCCCGATCATCAGCCACCGCCGGTCCAGCGGTCCGCCGGGCGCGGTGAGCGTCGTCAGCGGCCCCAGGAGTACGGCTCCGAAGAGCAGGGTGGCAAGGATCCGGGCACCGAACACCGCGGCAACGGCAAAGGCCGCACCTCGGTACCCGGCTCCGAATGAGCCCTCAAGGACCGCCGCTTGCAGCGACATCAGCACCAGCACGAGAAGGGCGAGTGCATCGCCGGTACTGCCGACGAGCTGCGCGCTCCACAACCGCTTCAGCGGGGGAACACGCAACAGGGCTCGTACGGCGCGCTCGCGTGAGTCTGCGGCAAGTGTGTCGGAGGTGGGGCTCACGACCGTTGGCTGCTCGGCTCGCGTCATCCGCCCAGCCTATCCGGAGCCATGGGGTCCCCGGAGGCCCCGTCCGAACATATGGGCGCCCGGACCTTCCCGGCGCTGCCCTGCCCTCCGGCGGAGCCCCGGTCAGGAGCCACCGCGCGCGCCATCACTCACCCACGTACGCCCGCGTACGCCCTTGTATGCGCAAACGCCGGAGGGGGCCGGAACTGCCCGGCCCCCTCCGGCGTGCTCGACACATACGGCCGACGCGTACGGTCAGTCCTCCACGGACGCCGCGGTCGCCGTCTTCTTGGCGGCCGTCGCCTTCTTGGCGGCCGTCGTGGTCTTCTTCGCGGTCGTCGTCTTCTTCGCCGCGGTCTTCTTGGCGGTCGCCGTGGTCTTCTTGGCGGCCGTCTTCTTCGCGGTCGCCTTCTTGGCCGGGGCCTTCTTCGCCGTCTTCTTCTTGGCGGGCCCCTTGGCACGCTTCTCGGCGAGCAGCTCGTAGCCGCGCTCCGGCGTGATGTCCTCGACGCTGTCGGCGGTCCGCAGCGTGGCGTTGGTCTCGCCGTCGGTGACGTAGGCGCCGAAGCGGCCGTCCTTGACCACGACCGGGGCCCCGCTCACCGGGTCCGTGCCCAGCTCCTTCAGCGGCGGCTTGGCCGCGGCCCGGCCGCGCTGCTTGGGCTGCGCGTAGATCGCGAGGGCCTCTTCGAGCGTGATGTCGAAGAGCTGGTCCTCGGAAGTGAGCGAACGCGAGTCCGTGCCCTTCTTCAGATACGGGCCGTAGCGGCCGTTCTGCGCGGTGATCTCGACACCCTCGGCGTCCTCGCCGACGACCCGCGGCAGCGACATCAGCCTGAGCGCGTCGGCCAGCGTCACCGTGTCCAGGGACATGGTCTTGAAGAGCGAGGCGGTCCGCGGCTTCACCGCGTTCTTGCCGGTCTTCGGCGTGCCCTCGGGCAGTACCTCGGTGACGTACGGACCGTAGCGCCCGTCCTTGGCGATGATCTGGTTCCCGGAGACCGGGTCCGCGCCGAGCTCGAAGTCGCCGCTCGGCTTGGCCAGCAGCTCCTCCGCGTACTCGACGGACAGCTCGTCGGGCGCCAGGTCCTCCGGCACGTCCGCGCGCTGGTGGCCCTCGGCGTCCTTCTCACCGCGCTCGATGTACGGGCCGTAGCGGCCGACCCGGAGCTTGATGTCGTTGCCGACGGGGAACGAGGAGATCTCGCGGGCGTCGATCGCGCCGAGGTCGGTGACGAGCTCCTTCAGACCGCCTAGGTGGTCGCCGTCGCCGTTGCCCGCGTCGGAGGCCGCCCCCGCACCGGCCGTGTCGTCGTCGCCCGCGCCGAAGTAGAAGCGCTTGAGCCACGGCACGGACTGGGCCTCACCGCGTGCGATGCGGTCGAGGTCGTCCTCCATCTTCGCGGTGAAGTCGTAGTCGACGAGCCGGCCGAAGTGCTTCTCCAGCAGGTTGACCACGGCGAAGGAGAGGAACGACGGGACGAGCGCCGTGCCCTTCTTGAAGACGTAGCCGCGGTCCAGGATCGTGCCGATGATCGACGCGTACGTCGACGGGCGGCCGATCTCGCGCTCTTCCAGCTCCTTGACCAGCGAAGCCTCGGTGTAGCGGGCCGGCGGCTTGGTGGCGTGGCCGTCGACCGAGAGCTCCTCGGCGGACAGCGCGTCGCCCTCGGCGACCTGCGGCAGGCGCCGCTCGCGGTCGTCGAGCTCGGCGTTCGGGTCGTCGGCGCCCTCGACGTACGCCTTCATGAAGCCGTGGAAGGTGATCGTCTTGCCGGACGCGGAGAACTCGGCGTCCCGGCCGTCGCTCGCCCGGCCGCCGATCTTGACGGTGACCGAGTTGCCGACCGCGTCCTTCATCTGGGAGGCGACGGTCCGCTTCCAGATCAGCTCGTAGAGCCGGAACTGGTCACCGGTCAGGCCGGTCTCGGCGGGGGTGCGGAAGCGGTCGCCGGAGGGGCGGATCGCCTCGTGCGCCTCCTGCGCGTTCTTGACCTTCCCGGCGTACGTGCGCGGCTTGTCCGGCAGGTAGTCGGACCCGTACAGCTGCGTGACCTGCGCCCGGGCCGCGGAGACCGCGGTGTCCGAGAGGGTCGTGGAGTCGGTACGCATGTAGGTGATGAAGCCGTTCTCGTACAGCTTCTGCGCGACCTGCATGGTGGCCTTGGCCCCGAAGCCCAGCTTGCGGCTCGCCTCCTGCTGGAGGGTCGTCGTACGGAAGGGGGCGTACGGGGAGCGGCGGTACGGCTTCGACTCGACGGACCGGACGGCGAACGAGGAGTCGGCGAGCGCGGCGGCCAGGGCGCGGGCGTTCGTCTCGTCCAGGTGCAGTGTCTGGCCGGAGGCGGACTTCAGCTGCCCGTCCGGACCGAAGTCACGGCCCTGGGCGATGCGCCGGCCGTCGACCGCGCTGAGGCGGGCGGTGAGGTTCGACGGGTCGGAGGCGTCACCGGTTCGGCCGGTGGCGAAGGTGCCGGTGAGGTCCCAGTACTCGGCGGAGCGGAAGGCGATGCGCTCGCGCTCACGCTCGACGACGAGCCGGGTCGCCACGGACTGGACACGGCCGGCCGACAGGCGCGGCATGACCTTCTTCCACAGGACCGGCGAGACCTCGTAGCCGTAGAGGCGGTCGAGGATACGGCGGGTCTCCTGGGCGTCGACCATGCGCTGGTTGAGCTCGCGCGGGTTGGCCACGGCGGCCCGGATCGCGTCCTTGGTGATCTCGTGGAAGACCATCCGGTGGACCGGGACCTTGGGCTTCAGGACTTCCTGCAGGTGCCACGCGATGGCTTCGCCCTCGCGGTCCTCATCGGTGGCGAGGAAGAGTTCATCGGATTCGGCCAGCAGCTGCTTGAGCTTCCTGACCTGCGCCTTCTTGTCCGCGTTGACGACATAGACGGGCTGGAAGTCGTGCTCGACGTCGACGCCGAGCCGGCGGACCTCGCCGGTGTACTCGTCCGGAACCTCTGCGGCGCCGTTCGGCAGGTCGCGGATGTGCCCGACGCTCGCCTCGACGACGTATCCGGGGCCGAGGTAGCCCTTGATCGTCTTCGCCTTGGCAGGCGACTCGACGATGACGAGTCGGCGGCCGCCCTGTGCGGTCTCGCTGGTCGGGGACAACTTCGCTCTTCTCTCCGGTCGACGCTCGGTGGGCATCCGGGCAGCGCGATGACGCTGCCGAAGGTGCTGTCGCTGCGGAGTGTGACGGTACAACCCGCCCCCGTGTCAAACGGCAAAAGCCCGCAACGGCCACTCGAACGGTAACCCGACTTCCGCCATTCCTGCCGCCCGGACCGCCCGGTCCGCCGTGCGCGCGGTCACTGCCTGCGGGTTTCCGGGTGCTGTGGCGGCGCCGCGGGCGTCGATGGCGGGCTCCGTACGGTCCGGGCGTGTTCCTGGCCACTGTCCGCCCCGCGCCGCCGGTTTCCCGGCAGGGCCGGCAGGACCCCCGGGGCGGGTGGGCGACCGATCGGGCCGGGCCCCGGGGCGCGGGTCCGACCGGGCCTGTGAGCGGTGGATCGGGGCAATGGATCAGATACGGGTGAAGCACCACACACCGAGGACGAGAAAAAGTACGCCGAACACAGTGGCGAGCGCGGCGGAGGCGACGGGGCTCACGCCGTGCGCCACCGGCGCGCGATGCAGCACACGCGCCCCCGTCCACAGCAGCAGCGCGGCACCGAACAGCGCGAACGCCGATCCGGCGAAGATCGCTGGTCCGCTCTCCATGCCGTACGCCTCCCTGTCCCTGCCCGGGCCGGGGCGTGTGCCGTCCGGCCAGGGGGAGGCTGCCACCCCGGGGCATCGGCCATGCGAACCCCGGGTGAATGGCCGGTTCCACCGGCTCCCCGGTGACGCCGCCCGGAGCACCACCGGGTTCCTGGCGGCGTCCCATCCGGAATCCGCCCTCTCCGCGAGGCACCGCCGACGGCGAGCCCGATTCCGCTGCTCGCGGGGCCCCTCCTTACCTACGGCGGTACGTACCCGACCGGAACGGGAACGGAGACCTGGGCGGGGCTGGACGGGGCTGGACGGACAGCTGAACGAACAATCGGGCCGGCGATCGGGCCGGCGATCGGGGCGGCAATCAGGCAAGCGAGCGGGCGAGCCGACCGGCGAGCGATCAGCCCGCCGGAGGCGCCGGCTCCAGGAAGCCCTCCTCGACCAGCAGCCGGATCGCCTGCGGCGTCCGGTCGCGCAGCAGCACCGGGTCCTCGTTCATCAACTGGGCGATCGCGTCCAGGATCCGGCCCGCAGGCAGCGTCCCGTCGCACACCCCCGCGAAGCCGGCGCCCACGGCATCGACCTTCGTCGCGCGCCGCATGCCCCGGTTCTGACGGAGCACCACGTGTTCCGGATCCTCCGCGCCGGGCAGGCCGACCTGTTCCTGCACCACCTCGGCCGCCAGGATGAAGTGCCCGGCCAGAAGCGCCGCGTCGTCCTGCTCTCGGAGGTAGTCCTGACGGGCGAAGTGGGCCTCGACGGCCGGTCCGAGCGGCTGCTCCACCGCGTGCGGCCACTCCTCGATCACTACCGACGGATTGCCCGCGGCGGCTGCGGCGGACTTGCGCAGGGTGATCCAGCCGAAGCCGACACCCTTGGTCTTACGGGCCTCGAACTCGTCCAGCCAGGCGTCGTACCGCGCGGCGTACTCGGCGGGGTCCGTGCGGTGGTCCCCGCTGTCGCGAAGCCACAGCTCCGCGTACTGCGTGACGTCCTGGACCTCGCGCTGCACGATCCAGGCATCGCAGCCGAACGGAACCCAGGAGCTCAGCCGGCTCTGCCAGTCCTCGCCCTCGACGTGCTGCCAGTTGGCGAGGAAGTGGGCGTATCCGCCCTCGTTCAGCCGGTCGCCCGTCTGCTGCACCAGGGTCCGGCACAGGTCGTCACCGCCCATGCCGCCGTCGCGGTAGGTGAGCCGGGCGCCGGGCGAGATGACGAACGGGGGGTTGGAGACGATCAGGTCGTACGTCTCGGTGCCGACCGGTTCGTACAAGGAGCCCTGGCGCAGCTCGGCCGGGGCTACTCCGGACAGCGCGAGGGTCAGCCGGGTGAAGTCCAGCGCGCGCGGGTTGAGGTCGGTGGCCGTGACCCGGGAGGCGTGCTGCGAGGCGTGCAGCGCCTGGATGCCGGAGCCGGTGCCGACATCCAGCGCGGAAGCGACCGGCGTACGGACGGTGATCCCGGCGAGCGTGGTGGACGCCCCGCCGACACCCAGGACCACACCCTCCTCGCGCGATCCGATGCCGCCGGCGCCGCCGACGGCGCAGCCCAGGTCGGAGACGATGTACCAGTCCTGCCCCTCGGGCCCGCTGTACGGCCGTACGTCGACCGTGGCCCGCACCTCGTCGCCGACGCGGGTCACCCAGCCGTCCTCGGCGCACTCGGACAGCGGGAGCGCGGCGGCGGCCCGCTCGTACGGCACCGGCTGCTGGAGCAGGAAGAGCCGCACCAGCGTGTCGAGCGGGGCGTCGCCCCGGGTGGCACGGAGCGCCGGGACCGTCTCGCTGCGGGCGAGCGCGGCGTAGGCGGGCGCACCGAGCAGGTCGAGGAGCCCGTCCGCGGTGAAGGCGGCGGCGAGCAGGGCTTCGCGGAGCCGGGGCGAACGGTCGGGCGCGGGGAGGCTGGTCGTACTCACCCACCCATTGTGGCCGCTGCCACCGACAACGGCAGCGGCCCGGCGCCCATCGGGGCGGCCGGGCCGCTGTACTGCACGTCGGCCGCACTGCACGTCAGCCGGTGTGGCCGGCCGCTCCAGCACATCGGCCACGCGTCACAGCAGCCGCATGTCGCTCCACCGGCGCGCGGCAACAGCCGGGTATCACCGGAGCCGCTGCCGCCAGGTCACGCCTTCTTGCTGGGCGAGGCGGCCGGTTCCTTGGACGGCTCGGTGGGGGTCTTCGGCGGCGTCGAGGCCGTCGGCTTCTGGCAGCCCTTCTGCTTGGCCATCGCCGTGCCGACCTCGCCGGACTGAAGCTTCTTCAGCGCCTCGTCACCACTGGTGCTGATCTTGTTCAGCTCGTCCGCGATGCCCTTGAGACCGTCGGCGAACTTCGCCTGGTCCTTCGTCTCCAGCGCGTCGACCTTCTTCTGAAGGTTCCCGTACGCCGCGGAGGAGGCGTTGAGTTCCTTCACGGCCTCCTTGTGCGTTTCCTCACCGCCGTCGACCGGCGGCGCGCCCGCGGAGTCGACGGCCGCGCCCAGTGCCTTGTACGCCTGCGAGATCTGCTGGAAGGCGGCCGAGTCGGTCTTCTGGACGTCGGCGGGCTTGCTGTTGTCCGCGGTCTGCTGCTGGATGGCGGCGTTGGCGTTCGCGATCTTCTGGAGCTGGGGCTGGACCTGGTCGCAGACCTTCTTCGCCCAGTCGTTCACCTTGTCGCTGTTGTCGTCACTGCTGCAGCCCGACAGCGTAAGTACCAGTACCGCACCGCCGGACAGTGCGGCCGCAAGCTTCTTGTTCACCGGATCGGTCCCTTCCAAGGCTCTCGGCCCCGGAACTTACACGGCAAGCGCCCTCCGGCCGGGCGCCGGGCGTCCGATGAGTAGCTTTTTGCAGCCATTTGCACCAAGGGAAATGAGGGAGATGCCACTCACCCACACAGCCCTCGCCGCTCTGGAACACACGCACGAACAAACACACGAACGGCGTACGGATCGAGTACGGATCGCGTACGGATCGACGCCGAGACGGGCAGCCGCGCGACATGCGAGCGGGCGGACGACACATCAGAATGCGTCGCCCGCCCGGTCATTGCGCCGAGGCCGACTACGTGCCACCGTCCGCCCGTTCCGCCCACCGAGCCGGGGACGGGACTGCGTTCCGCCCGCCGAGCCGGGGGACGGACCGACCGAGCCGGGCTCGGAGTACAGGGGCACCGCCCGGCCCCGGCCGTTGGTTCACGAAACGGCCGCCTGGCCCGGCGACTTGGCCGGCGCGTCCCCGCCTCCGTCCCCGTCGCCGGAATCCTCGTCGCCCACCGCGATTCCCCGCCGCTTGGACACATGGACCGCGCCGACGATGACCGCGACGGCGAGCGCCGCCACCACCGCGCGCACTCCGGCGCTCGCGTCCTGCCCGTAGCTGAACTGCACCACCGCCGGGGCGATGAGCAGGGCGACCAGGTTCATCACCTTGAGCAGGGGGTTGATCGCCGGGCCGGCCGTGTCCTTGAAGGGGTCGCCGACCGTGTCGCCGATGACGGTCGCGGCATGGGCCTCGCTGCCCTTGCCGCCGTGGTGACCGTCCTCGACGAGTTTCTTGGCGTTGTCCCACGCACCACCGGAGTTGGCGAGGAAGACCGCCATCAGGGTGCCGGTCCCGATGGCACCCGCGAGATAGGAGCCGAGCGCTCCGACGCCGAGCGTGAACCCGACGGCGATCGGTGCCAGGACGGCCAGCAGACCGGGCGTGGCGAGTTCGCGCAGGGCGTCCTTGGTGCAGATGTCGACCACACGCCCGTACTCCGGCTTCTCTTTGTGGTCCATGATCCCGGGGTGCTCGCGGAACTGCCGCCGCACCTCGTAGACCACGGCCCCGGCGGACCGCGACACCGCGTTGATCGCCAGCCCGGAGAAGAGGAAGACGACCGCGGCACCGAGGATCAGGCCCACCAGGTTGTTGGGCTGCGAGATGTCCAGACTGAGCGTCATCTCACCGGCCTTGGCGCCCACGTCGTCGACCGCCGTGGCGATCGCGTCGCGGTACGAACCGAAGAGCGCCGACGCCGCCAGAACCGCGGTGGCGATGGCGATGCCCTTGGTGATGGCCTTGGTGGTGTTGCCGACGGCGTCCAGGTCGGTGAGGACCTGCGCGCCGGCGCCCGTGACGTCACCGGACATCTCGGCGATGCCCTGTGCGTTGTCCGAGACCGGGCCGAAGGTGTCCATGGCGACGATGACACCGACGGTGGTGAGCAGCCCGGTCCCCGCCAGGGCCACCGCGAAGAGCGCCAGCATGATCGACGTACCGCCGAGCAGGAACGCCCCGTAGACGCCCAGACCGATCAGCAGCGCCGTGTAGACGGCGGACTCCAGACCGATGGAGATGCCGGCGAGCACGACGGTGGCCGGGCCGGTCAGCGAGGACTTGCCGATGTCCCTGACGGGACGCCTGCTCGTCTCGGTGAAGTACCCGGTCAGCTGCTGGATCAGGGCGGCCAGCACGATGCCGATGGCGACGGCGACCAGGGCGAAGATCCGCGGGTCGCCACCGTGCGAGGTGATGGCGCCGTCGGTGACACCGTCCAGGTCCGCGTACGAGGACGGCAGGTAGACGAACACGCCCACGGCCACCAGCACCAGCGAGATCACCGCGGAGATGAAGAATCCGCGGTTGATCGCGGTCATTCCGCTGCGGTCGGTGCGTCGAGGAGCGACCGCGAAGATTCCGATCATCGCGGTGACCACGCCGATCGCCGGAACGATCAGTGGAAAGGCCAGTCCGGCGTCGCCGAAGGCGGCCTTGCCGAGGATGAGCGCGGCGACGAGTGTCACGGCGTACGACTCGAAGAGGTCGGCCGCCATTCCGGCGCAGTCACCGACGTTGTCGCCCACGTTGTCGGCGATGGTGGCGGCATTGCGCGGATCGTCCTCCGGGATGCCCTGCTCGACCTTGCCGACGAGGTCGGCGCCGACGTCCGCGGCCTTGGTGAAGATGCCGCCGCCGACCCTCATGAACATGGCGATCAGCGCGGCCCCGAGCCCGAAGCCCTCCAGGACCTTCGGGGCATCGGCGGCATAGGCGAGCACGACACAGGACGCGCCGAGCAGGCCGAGGCCCACGGTGATCATCCCGACCACGCCACCGGTACGAAAAGCGATCTTCGTCGCTCTGTGCGAAACAGCGGTGAGATCCTTTTCCGGCTCACCTTCCGCGGGAGTCGCCTCACGTGCAGCCGCAGCCACACGGACATTGCTGCGCACCGCAAGCCGCATCCCGATGTATCCGGTGGCCGCCGAGAAAAGCGCACCCACCAGGAAGAACAATGAACGGCCTGCGCGCTGTGACCAGTTGTCGGCCGGTAGCAGCAGAAGCAGGAAGAAGACCACGACGGCAAAGATGCCGACGGTGCGCAACTGCCGGGCCAGATAGGCATTCGCGCCTTCCTGGACGGCGGCCGCGATCTCCTTCATGCGGTCGGTGCCCTCGCCGGCCGCCAGCACCTGGCGCACCAGCAGCCTGGCGACGACCAGGGCAGCGAGGGCTACGACCGCGACGACGACCACGATGACGCGGTTGTCATGGGTGAGAACCGCGGCCGCCAGAGAAGTGGACCGGCCCGAAGGTGCGGAAAATGCGGAATCTTGCGCGGGTCCTGCCAGTGGGGTGTTGAAGAACTCCGCCATACGTCCTCCTTGACGCTCAGCGCTCAAGACGTGGACGGATTGTAGGGAGCGGGAGCTGATCAAAACAGTGCGCCGTAAAATGTAATTGACCTTCACCCGCCGATCGGTAAATGATCGCACCCCCGGACGGACCCGAATGCAGTAATGGGGCGGGCACATTTTCTGTAGATCATTGATCACGCATAAATAAAAAAGGCCCTGCTCAGCAGGGCCTCGAAAGACGGATCAAGAAATGGGCCGGGGAAACCGAGGTACGGGTTCGACCGGGCCGGGGCGGGCGGATCGGGGTGAGCGGCTCGGGCGGCGGACCGCCCACGAGGCATGCGGCGCCTGCGGTGCCTCAGGGAAGCGGCGTCACGGCAGCACGGTCGCGGGCGTCTTCGGCCAGCTCATGCGGATCACGCCGCCCTTGGCTCCCGATCTGACTTCCACATCATCGACGAGGCCGCTGATGACCGCGAGACCCATCTCGTCCTCGCCATCGGCGTCGCTCTCGTGATCCGGCCCATCGAGTCCCGCGCCGGGCGTGGCGCCGCGTGTCGCGGCGGCTCCGACCGGTCCTCCGAGGGCGGGGTCGTCCCCGGGGCCGGGCACCTCGTCGGCGACCTCGACGGAGAAGGACTTCTCCTCCTCGATCAGGGCGACGGAGACCGGTGCGGTGATGCCATGGCTGCGGTGCAGCCCGACAGCGCGGCTGCAGGCTTCACCGACGGCGAGTCTGACCTCGTCGAGCACGGCTTCGTCGACCCCTGCCCGGCGCGCCACGGCGGCCGCCACGAGGCGGGCCGTCCTGACGTGTTCGGGCTGGGCGCTGAAGCGGAGTTCAACGGTGGCCATGCGATCCCCCTCAGACGTACGGGCGTGCATCCCAGGGGCCCGGGCGCGCTGCCCGGCGTCCCTGCTCTTCTTCCAGATCCGGCGTTGAACCACCGGCACCGACGGGCCGACGGACTCCCGTCCGGCAGCCGGACCGCCCGCGAGCGGTCCGATCACCGAGCGAGCGGTCGCCGCACCAACGGGCGGAACGGAACAGAACCGCCCGAACGGCCGCGGCCGACAGCCCGTCGAACGACGGACCACCGACCGTCCGATCGGCCTGCCTCACGGCAATCGGCCGTCGGACACGCACGCGTCGCACCGGCCGCCTGGCGGGCCACCGGTGCGCCGGCCGCGCGCCGAGCCGGCCCTGGGCCGATCCGACCCGCGGACCGACCTCGGACCGACTGCCGGTCGGCAGCCGGCCGGTCGTCAGTCGGTGGCCGCAACGGCCTCGTCGACCGTGGTGTGAATCGGGAACACCTTGGTCAGGCCGGTGATCCGGAAGATCTTCAGAATGCGCTCCTGGTTGCAGACCAGGCGCAGCGAGCCCTCATGGGCCCGGACACGCTTCAGGCCACCCACGAGCACGCCGAGGCCGGTGGAGTCGAGGAAATCGACGCCTTCCATGTCGACAACCAGGTGGTAGCTGCCGTCATTCACCAACTCGACCAACTGCTCGCGCAGCTTGGGCGCGGTATACACATCAATCTCGCCACCGACCTCGACGACCGTACGGTCGCCACCAGGGCCGGACACATTGCGAGTCGACAAGGACAGGTCCACGGATCCTCCAGCACCTTGCTATCGAGCGGTCGCCCCTCGGTCTCCCCGGCGGAGCCAGGGAACGGATCGCCAGCCGCGATGGCATTCAATCACTTACCAGCAGCCATGCACGACGCCTTGGGGCCATTGTCCGTCACGCCAGTGACACACTCGGTGCCGATGGCCAAGAATCACCGCCCCAGTCGACCACCCGGGAACAGCGACACCAGCCACTCTCCCGCCATGGTCCTCGACCGGCTCGCCGCAGTGGCGGGCCGGTCCGCGCGCATCACTCATACGGAGCACTTGCCCCCGCGTGCGGGAACCCATGCCATCTGGCCCGATCGCATCCGGCCGGAAGTTGTCGCCGCGATCCGGAAGGCCGGAATCGAACATCCGTGGGCGCACCAGTCGGCTGCCGCCGAGCACGCCCTGGACGGCGAATCCGTGGTCATCGCCACCGGCACCGCGTCCGGCAAGTCGCTGGCCTACCTCGCCCCGGTCCTCAGCGCCCTGCTGGACGGCTCCGAGGCCCCGAACGGCCGTGGGGCCACCGCCCTGTACCTGGCGCCCACCAAGGCCCTGGCGGCCGACCAGAGGCGTGCCGTGAAGCAGCTCGCGGCGCCGCTCGGCAACGCCATCAGGCCTGCGGTCTACGACGGTGACACCCCGGTCGAGGAACGCGAGTGGGTGCGCCAGTACGCCAACTACGTCCTGACCAACCCCGACATGCTGCACCGCGGGATACTCCCGTCCCATCCCCGCTGGTCCTCCTTCCTTCGTGCCCTGCGCTTCGTCGTCATCGACGAGTGCCACACCTACCGCGGCGTCTTCGGCTCCCACGTCGCCCAGGTCGTACGCCGGCTCCGCCGCCTGTGCGCCCGTTACGGCGCCGACCCGGTCTTCCTCCTCGCCTCCGCCACCGCGGCGGAACCATCCGTCGCGGCCGGCCGCCTCACCGGCCTCCCGGTCAAGGAGGTCGCCGACGACTCCTCACCCCGCGGCGAGCTGGTCTTCGCGCTGTGGGAGCCGCCCCTGACCGAGCTGCACGGCGAGAAGGGCGCCCCCGTCCGCCGCACCGCCACCGCCGAGACCGCCGACCTCCTCACCGATCTCACCGTCCAGGGCGTCCGCTCGGTCGCCTTCGTGCGTTCCCGGCGTGGCGCCGAGCTGATCTCCGTCATCGCGAAGGAGCGCCTCGCCGAGGTGGACCGCTCGCTGCCGGCCAGGGTCGCCGCCTACCGCGGGGGCTACCTCCCCGAGGAACGCCGAGCCCTGGAGCGCGCCCTGCATTCCGGGGAACTGCTCGGACTGGCCGCCACCACCGCCCTCGAACTCGGCATCGACGTCTCCGGCCTGGATGCCGTCGTCATCGCCGGCTATCCCGGTACCAGGGCGTCGCTGTGGCAGCAGGCGGGCCGCGCCGGGCGCTCCGGCCAGGGCGCCCTGGCCGTCCTGGTGGCCCGCGACGACCCGCTGGACACCTTCCTCGTCCACCATCCCGAGGCGCTGTTCCAGCAGCCCGTGGAGTCGACCGTCCTGGATCCGGACAATCCGTACGTCCTCGCCCCCCATCTGTGCGCCGCCGCCGCAGAGCTCCCCCTCACCGCGCCCGACCTGGAGCTGTTCGGCCCGGCCGTGGCGGATCTGCTGCCGCAGCTGGAGGCCGCGAAGCTGCTCCGCAAGCGGGCATCGGGCTGGCACTGGACCCGCCGCGAGCGCGCCGCCGATCTCACCGACATCCGTGGCGAGGGCGGCCGCCCCGTCCAGATCGTCGAGGAGGGCACTGGCCGGCTGCTGGGCACCGTCGACGATTCGGCCGCGCACACCGCCGTCCACGAAGGTGCCGTCCACCTCCACCAGGGCCGCACCTACCTGGTCCGGAAGCTGGACCTGGAGGATTCGGTGGCCCTGGTCGAGGAAGCCGTCCCGCCGTACTCGACCACCGCCCGCGACACCACCTCCATCGCCGTCCTGGAGACCGACACCGAGATCCCATGGGGCGACGGGCGGCTCTGCTACGGCTCCGTGGAGGTCACCAGCCAGGTCGTCTCCTTCCTGCGCCGAAGGCTGATCACCGGCGAGGTCCTCGGCGAGACCAAACTGGACCTGCCGCCCCGCACCCTGCGTACCCGCGCCGTCTGGTGGACGGTCACCGAGGACCAGCTCGACGCCGCCCGCATCAACCCGGAGATCCTGGGCGGCGCCCTGCACGCCGCGGAGCACGCGTCGATCGGGATGCTGCCGCTCTTCGCCACCTGCGACCGGTGGGACATCGGTGGCGTCGCCGTGCCTCTGCACCCGGACACCCTGCTGCCCACGGTCTTCGTGTACGACGGCCACCCGGGCGGTGCCGGATTCGCCGAACGGGCCTTCCACACCGCCCGTGCCTGGCTGACCGCGACCCGCCAGGCGATCGCGTCCTGCGAGTGCGAGGCCGGCTGCCCTTCCTGCGTCCAGTCCCCCAAGTGCGGCAACGGCAACGAACCCCTGCACAAACGCGGCGCCGTACGGCTCCTCACCGAACTCCTCCGATACGCACCCCCGCCTCCCGGGGAGCCGAGCTCCGCGCCGCCTCCGGGCCCGGAGCAGGCCCCGGACGGAGAGGCGGGGGCGGAGGCAACGGCTCCGGAGCCCCGGAAGCAGCCGCCGGAGGACCGGCCCGGGACCTGACCGCCGGTGCGTAGGGCCCGAAATTCACCCGGGCCGTCACATCGGCGACCTCCCCGCTCACCGCGCACCGGATCACCACGGCCCCCTGCGCCGCGGCCACCTTCCCAGCGGCGTCACACGCCTCCCCAGGGCCCTGCAGGGCCCGGTCCGCCGCCGCCAGGGCCGCCAGGTCCGCCGCACCACCCGCCCTGTGCCGGACGGCCACCACCTGCCCGAGGGCCAGCACGACCGCGAACACCGCGCACAACGTGGCCGTGGTCATGGCCACCCACACCGTGGCCAGCCCCCTGTCCCCACC
>NZ_JBCEWQ010000097.1:0-32520 GCF_038448545.1 Streptomyces sp. CLV115 | reverse complement strand
CCCCCCCCCCCCCCCCCCCCCCCCCCCCGGCTCCGGGGTTGCGGTTGCCGCAACGGCAGCTTCTACCGTCCTGACCAGGGCCGGAGAGACCGGCCCGGTGAGGTGATCGTGTGAGGAGGCGGCGATGGTCTGGCCGATCGCGGAGGTCGCCCGGATGTCCGGTGTGACGGCTCGGACGCTGCGGCACTACGACGAGATCGGCCTGCTGCCGCCCGCGGGGACCGGTTCCAACGGCCACCGCCGCTACGGGGAGGGCGAGCTGCTCCGGTTGCAGCAGATCCTCGTGCTGCGGGCGCTGGGCCTGGGCCTGCCCGAGATCGGGCGGATCCTGGCCTCGCAGGTCGACGAGGTGGAGGCGCTGCGCGGTCACCACCGCCGGCTGCTCGCCGAGCGCGACCGGCTCGACGCGCTGGCCGGCACCGTCTCCCGCACGATCGCCGAACTGGAGAGTTCCAGAAAGGACGGTGGCCCCATGACCGCCATCAACCGACCGGAGAATCTCTTCGAGGGCGTTCGGCCCTCCCAGTACAGGGACAGCCTGCGCGACTTCCCCGGGCTGGCCGGGGACATCGACCGGCACACCTCGACGATGAGCGAGGAGCAGATCGAGGCCGGACACCGCGAGCGCACGGCGCAGATGATCCGGCTGGCCGAGCTGCTGGCGGCGGGGGTACCCGCCGGGGCCGATCCGGTGCAGGCCGAGATCGAGGCTCAGCACCGGGCCCTGACCGGGCTGCGGGCGGTCTCCGCCGAGGAGTACCGCGCGATCGGCCGTTCCTGTGTGGAGAACGAGCAGTGGCGCGCGGCGTACGAGGCGATCGCACCCGGACTGGCCGCCTACCAGCGGGACGCCATCGAGGCGTATGTGTCGACCGGGCTGAGCTGAACGACGGTCGAGCCGTGTCCGTGAGGTTCCGCCGCGGGCCCGGAGGGCCTGGCCCGGACTTTACGGACACGAACCGGTGTCCGTGAGGTTCCGCCGCGGGCCCGGAGGGCCTGGCTCGGATTTGACGAACACGAACCGGTGTCCGTGAGGTCCCGCAGTACGCCCGAAGGGCCTGGCTCGGACTTTACGGACACCGCCCGGTTGCGGGGATGCCGCCGCGGGAACGGTCCCGCGGCGGCGTCCTTGTGTCCGTCCCCGCTCAGTCGGCGACGGGGCCGGGCCCGTGCCGGAGTGCGGCATCGAGCAGGGCCACCAGCTGTCCGGCCCGCTCCCGCGCCCCCTGCCGGTCGTGCGTGCCGGTCATGAGCAGGTGGTGGACGGTCCCGACCAGGGCGAGGGCCGCGGCGGCGGTGTCGGCCCCCTCCGTGATCCGGCCGCCCCGCCGCTCCGCGTCCAGGTAGTCGGTGATCGCGTCCTGGACCGTGTCGAAGCCCGGCGCACCGCCCGCCAGGGCCTCGCGGATGTGCGAGGACGCCGCGGGGCGGGTGAGCGCCAGTCCGGCGACGGCGGGGCCGGCCGAGGACAGCAGCGCGAGCGCGATGCCGAGCAGGTTCTCCGCGACGGTGTCCTGCCCCGCCCTCCCCCGGAGTTCGCCGGCCTGCCGGGCCACCCGCGCGAAGCGGTCCAGGACCAGCTCCGCGACGAACTCGTCCAGTCCGCGGAAATGTGCGTGCAGCAGGCCCTTCGCGCAGTCGGCCTCGGCGGTGACCGCCCTGCTCGTCAGGGCTCCTGGCCCGTCCCGCTCCAACACCCGCTCGGCGGCGGCGAAGAGCCGCTCACGGACGTCCGGAGTCGTCACACCGCGCGGAGACACCGATTCCCTCCCTCTCGCCCTGTTTACAGTATGGGCGCTTGCCCATACCTTGAATGGGCACCCGCCCATACTAGTCGTCCCGACGTCCGCGGGCGCCGCAACCAGACGGCACACAGGCCAGGTTCGAGCAGCACTTCGAGCAGCGTTCAGGGGGAGCACACCGCATGCGACACATCGCCAACAGGGATCAGGACCAGGCATGGAACGGTTACGAGGGGACGTTCTGGGCCGCCAACCAGGACCGTTGGGACGGAGTGAACGGGGGGTTCGACGAGCCACTGCTCGCCGCCGCCGCGATCGCCGAGGGCGACCGCGTCCTCGACATCGGCTGCGGGGCGGGGCGCACCACCCGCCTCGCCGCGCGACGGGCCGGCGGCGGGCGGGCGCTGGGCCTGGACCTGTCGGCCCCGATGCTGGGCCGAGCACGGGAGTCCGCGCGGGGCGAGGGCATCGGCAATGTGGCGTTCGAGCAGGCGGACATCCAGGTCCACCCGTTCGGGACCGGGACCTTCGACGTCGCGATCAGCCGCTTCGGGGTGATGTTCTTCGCCGATCCGGTCGCCGCCTTCGCCAACATCGGACGGGCGCTGCGCCCCGGCGGCCGGATCGCCTTCGTCTGCACCGCGCGGGCCGACCGGAACGAGTGGCTCCAGGCGATCCGGGGGCTGGGCGACCTGCTGCCCGTCGGCGGACTGGGCACCTCCGCGAACCCCGGCATGTTCTCGCTGGCCGACCCGGAGACCGTGCGTGACGTGCTCTCCCGCGCCGGGTACGAGGCGATCGGGACCGCTCCGGTCGAGGCGTACGGCACCTGGGGCCGGGACGCCTCCGACGCCGCCGCCTTCCTGCTGGACTCCGGTCCCGGCCGGCATCTGCTGAGCCGGGCCGGGGAGGACGAGCGGGTCCGGGCCCGGCAGCGGCTCGTCGGCCTGCTGCTCCCCCACGAGCGGGAGGGCGCGCTGCGACTGCGCAGCGCCGCCCTGCTGGTCACTGCCCGACGGCCCGGATGAACGAGGGCGGCGTCCGCCGCCCGACCACATCACTCGGGGAACACCCGCCCCCTTTCAGGCCGCGGCCTTCTCCGGCCGGCCACCGCTGCCCTCGCCCGCACCGTCGCCCGTGCCTCCGGCGGGTGCGGCGGGTGCGGTGCGCAGGGTCAGCAGGGCGGCGAGACCACCGATCACCGCGAGGGCCGCGGCGCCGAGGAAGGCGGCGGAGAAGCCGTTGGTGAGCGCCACCGGGTTCCCGGGTTCACCGGCGCCGTGCGCGGCGGCGATCGCCGTCATGGCCGCGAGGCCCAGCGCGGAGCCGACCTGGTAGCTGGTGTTGACGATCCCCGAGGCGAGACCGCCCTCCTCCGGGCGGGCGCTGGAGAGCGCGGTGCCGAGCGACGGGATGAACGCCAGCGACATGCCCACCGCGGAGAGCAGGGAGGCGGGCAGCACGTCGACGAGGAAGCTGCCGTCCGGGCGGGCGAGCGAGAGCCAGAACATGCCCGCCCCGAGCGCGAACAGCCCCAGGACGATGAGCGGCTTGGGCCCGAACCGGGAGATCAGACGCGGCGCCAGGACGATCATCATGATCATGATGGCGACCGTCATGGGCAGCAGCGCGGAGCCGGAGGCGAAGGCGCCGAGCCCCAGCACCTGCTGGAGGTAGAGGTTGAGGAAGAACCACATGGGGATCCACGCGGCGGCCATGAGCAGCTGGGCGATGTTGGCACCGGCCAGATTGGGCGCCCGCCAGATACCCAGCCGCATCAGCGGCTCGCGCCGCTTGGCCTGGATCGCGACGAACGCGGCGATCAGCGCCGCTCCGCCCAGGAGGACCAGCCAGGTCCCGGCGGAGCCCCAACCGGTCTCGGGGGCACGGACGATGGCGTAGACGGCGGCGGCGAGCCCCGCCGTGACGGTGACCGCGCCGGCCAGGTCAATCGAGCCGCGCCGCCCCGCGCCCGAGGGCATGACGGCGGGCGTGGCGACGAGGGCGATCAGGGCGACGGGGATGTTGATGTAGAACACCCAGGGCCAGCTGGCGTACTGGGTGATGACCCCGCCGAGGAAGACTCCGGCGGTGCCGCCGGCCGGGGCGGCCGCGCCGTACAGCGCGAAGGCCTTGCCCAGCTCCTGGGGCCGTGAGCCGAACAGGGTCATCAGCAGGGTGAGGGCGGACGGCGCGATCAGCGCGGCGCCCACGCCCTGCAGGGCCCGCCCGGTCAGTTCGACCCAGACCTCACCTGCGAGGCCCGCGGTCAGGGAGCCCGCGGCGAGGACGACCCATCCGGCGCCGAACAGGCGCCTGGCGCCGAGCAGGTCGGAGAGCCGCCCGCCGAGCAGCAACAGCCCTCCGAAGGCGACGACATAGGCGTTGAACACCCACGACAGGTTCTCCTGGGAGAAGCCCAGGTCGGCCTGCATCTCGGGCAGGGCCACGCCGATGATCGACGTGTCCATGATGACTATGAACTGAGCCAGGGCGATCAGCGCGAGCGCGGACCATCTCCGTGGATCGGCCGACGCGTTCGGTGCGGCTGATGCATTCATCACAGACACTCCTATACGGGAGGGGGGTATCTAGCTCTCGACGCGACGCAGCATACCCCCCAGGGGTATCTGTGGCCAGTCCGGGACGCTCGGAAAGTTCCTGACGCCACGCCCGCGCCGGGCCGGGGCACGCCCCGGTCGTCCGGCGTTGGTGTCCGGAAAACGGCCCGGTTCAGCGGGAATTCAGCGAGTCCGGACCGGTCGAGTGGAAGTTCGAGAGGTCTCGTCTCCACAGAGCCGGGACCGATCGAGCGGACACGGAGGATCCACCCGATGGCCCAAGTGACCGGTAGTGCCCCGCACCGGGAAGGCGCAGTCGCGGAGCGCGGCGACGGGAGTGCGGCATCGTCGGCCGTGTATCCCGGCGACCCGCGTTACGAGGACCTCGCCCTGCGCCGCCGCAACGAGCGGTTCGTCCAGCGCCCCGCCTGCTTCCGGGTGGTGCGCTCCACCGACGAGGTGGTGGCGGCGGTGCAGTGGGCGGTCGACTCCGGCCGGCCGGTCTCGGTGCGCAGCGGCGGTCATTCGCTGGAGAACTCCGTGGGCGAGCACCCCGACGGCGTGATCATCGACATGACCGGGATGAACGCGATCCACTTCGACCCCGAACGGCGCGCCGTGGTCCTGGAGTCGGGAGCGACGCTGGGCGAGGTGTACCGCACGCTCTACCTGACCTGGGGAGTGACCGTTCCCGGCGGTTGGTGCCACTCGGTCTGCGTGGGCGGTCACATCCAGGGCGGCGGCTACGGATCGCTCTCACGCACCCACGGTTCCGTCGTCGACCACCTGTACGCCGTCGAGGTCGTCGTCGTGGACGAGGCGGGCCGGGCCCGTGCCGTGCTGGCCACCCGGGAGAGCGACGATCCCCATCGTGACCTGTGGTGGGCACACACCGGGGGCGGGGGCGGCAACTTCGGTGTGGTGACCCGGTACTGGCTGCGGTCGCCCGGTGCCGAGGGGGACGATCCGGCGGATCTGCTGCCCAGGCCGCCCGCTTCCCTGACGGGGGGCGTCCTCATGTGGTCGTGGGCGGATCTGCCGAAGGAGTCGTTCCGGCGGCTGATGCGCAACCACGCCGACTGGCACGAGAACAACAGCGATCCCGGCCGGCCCGGCACGGCGCTGCACTCGACGCTGATGCTCTCCGGCCGCAAGGAGCAGGACGGCCCGGCGGACATCCTGATCTACGCGCTGGCCGACGGCGACGGCGCGGACGGGGCGGCGCTGGTGGAGAAGTACTTCGATGCCGTGAGCGACGGCGTCGGCGGCACCCGCCACATGATTCCCGCCGCGCCCTGGCTGTACGTGCTGATGCCGCCGAACGGCGACGAGGAGTCGCAACGCGGTTCCGAGTACGCCCGCTACAAGGGGAAGGCGGGCTATCTGCGCAAGGGGTTCAGCACCGCGCAGGTCGACACCGTCTTCGATCACCTGACCACGGCTCCGCCGATGCTGGACATGGCCCGCGTCTGGCTCGTCTCCTACGGCGGCAGGGTCAACGACGTCGCTCCGGAGGCCACCGCGCTGGTGCAGCGCGACTCCGTCCTGAAGGCCGCCTACACCGCGACCTGGCTGGATCCCCGCGACGACGAGGCGTCCCTCGACTGGCTGCGGCGCTTCTACCGCGACGTCTACCGCGAAACCGGCGGAGTGCCGGTGCCCGACGCAACGAACGACGGCTCGTACATCAACTATCCGGACACCGATCTCGCCGACCCGGACTGGAACACGTCCGGCGTCCCCTGGCACGACCTCTACTACAAGCAGAACTACCCCGGGCTGCAGCGGGTCAAGAAGCGATGGGACCCGCGCAACGTCTTCCGTCACGCCCTGTCCATCCAGCCGGCCGACTGAAACGGAACACACCATGTCCCACACCGACCAGAACACCACAACGCAGACCGACGTCGCGGTGCGCGAACTGCTGGACCGGTTCCAGAGCGCCTGGACCTCGAACGATGCCGACGCCGTCGCCGAGATGTACACCGAGGACGCGACCCTGGTCATGACCGGCCTGGTCCTCGACAGCAAGGACGCGATCCGGGAGTTCATGCGCGCGGCGTTCGACGGACCGATGCGGGGAAGCCGCCCGCTCAACGAGCCCCGCATCGTCCGCCGCACCGGCGCGGACACCGCGGTCGTGGTCAGCGACCTCGGCATCCTCCTCGACGGACAGACCGAACTGGCCGAGAGCGACAAGCGGGTCGCGACCTTCGTGCTCGCCCGGGCCGACGGCGTCTGGCGGGTCACGGCGTATCACAACTGCCCCGCCTGACGGGCGCCCCAGGAGGAGGACCCATGTACTTCAAGGTGCTCGGCGCGCTGGACGTATCGGAGAACACGGAGGACCTGACGCCGTCGGCGCCGAAACTGCGCAGCACCCTGTCGCTGTTGCTGCTGCGGCAGGGGGACATCGTGCGCAAGGATCTGTTCGTCGACGAGCTCTGGGGCGTCGACCCGCCGCCCAACGCACTGACCACGCTGCAGACCTACGTGTACCAGCTCCGTCGTACGCTGCCCGACCCGCAGACCCGGCGGGCCGGGCACCGGCCCCGGGGACATGCCTGGAAGGAGGCCACCGCCGGCCCGTCGCACGGGCCGTGGCTGCGCACCACCTCCTCCGGGTACTGCGCGAGCATCCCCCCGGAGACGATCGACCTCTGCCGGTTCGAGACCCTGGCCGCACAGGGCGGTACCGCGCTCAGGCAGGGGAACGTGCCCCGGGCCGCCGAACTGCTCGAAGAGGCACTGACGTTGTGGCGCGGCCCGCTGGTCTCCAATGTGAAGCACGGCCCGGTACTGGAGGCGCACGCGACGGGACTGACCGAGGAGCGGCTGCGCGTCGTGGAGCAGTGCGTCGACGCGCAGCTCTTCCTCGGCAGGTACCACGAGGTACTCACCGCGCTGCGCGGCCTGCTCGTGGAACACCCGCTGGCCGAGGGCCTGTGGCAGCGGCTGCTGCTCGCCCTCTACCGGTCCGGCAGACGCCTTGAGGCGATCCAGGAGTACCGGCGGCTGCACCGGATACTCGGCGACGGACTCGGGCTCGAACCCTCGCGCTCGGTGCAGCGGCTGTACGAGGCCGTCCTGGCTTCCGATCCGGCGCCCGATCTCGAACGCATCGCGCTGTCCGCATGGCGTGACCGGGCCGTCATCCGCCCGGGGACCGTTTCCCGGCACGTCGCCTGAACCGGATGAACCGGACGTACGGCACGCACGTCCATGCCCCTCGATTCGTGCTGGAGGAGCCGGACGGGGCGTCTGGAGCGGCTCCCCATCGACGCACCATGCCCGGCGCCGACAGTCCAACGGTCCGTCCGCACCGGATCGGCCACCGGCCCGACGAAAGGAAATCCGTGCCCGCCTTTACCCTCACCGAATTCCGGCAGGTCGTGGAGAAGTGCTTCCAGGGGGAGGCCGGCCCCCTCGGCGAAACCGCGCTGGACGCGAGCTTCTCCGACCTCGGCTTCGACTCGCTCATGGTCTACGAGATCACCGTCCGCATCCAGGACGAGTACCCCGTGGAGATCACCGACGACGAACTCGACGAGTTGCGGACACCGGGCGCGTTCATCGCCTTCGTCGACGCCCGGCTCTCCGTTTCCGGCTGAACCACCGCGCGAACCACTTGGTCCACCGCGGACAATCCGTCAGAGAGGTTTCCATCGTGGAGCGGTCTGTCGCCATCACCGGCATCGGGGTCATGGCCCCGGGCGGGGTCGGCAAGAAAGCGTTCTGGGACCTTCTGGTCTCGGGCCGCACCGCCACCCGCACCATCTCCTTCTTCGACCCGGCACCGTTCCGGTCGAGGATGGCCGCCGAGATCGACTTCAATCCCGAGCTGCACGGGCTGACCGCCCGCCAGTGCCGCAGGCTCGACAGGGCCGCGCAGCTGGCCGTGATCAGCGCGCGTGAGAGCCTCGCCGACAGCGGGCTGGAGTTCGACACGGTGGACCCCCACCGGGTCGGAGTCTGCGTCGGCAGCGCCGTCGGCGGCACGACCACGCTGGAGCAGGAGTACGTGGTCCTGAGCGACAGCGGCAAGGAGTGGGATGTCGACCCGGCGTACCTTTCCCCGCACCTGTTCGACGCCTTCGTGCCCAGTTCGCTGGCGGCCGAGGTCGCCTGGCTCGTCGGTGCGCAGGGGCCGGCCACGGTGGTCTCCACCGGCTGCACCTCCGGTCTCGACTCGCTCGGTCATGCACGGGACCTGATCGCGGAGGGCAGCGCCGACATCATGATCGCCGGCGCGACCGACACGCCGATCTCGCCCATCGCGGTGGCCTGCTTCGACGCGATCAAGGCGACCTCGCCGCGCAACGACGACCCCGAGCACGCCTCGCGCCCCTTCGACCGCACCCGCAACGGCTTCGTCATCGCCGAGGGTTCGGCGATGCTCGTCCTGGAGGAGCTGGAGCACGCCAAGGCGCGGGGCCAGCACATCTACGGTGTCATCTCCGGGTACGGCTCGCGCTGCAACGCCTACCACATGACCGGACTGCGGCCCGACGGGCGGGAGATGGCCGAGGCGATCCGCTGCGCGCTGGACGAGGCGAAGCGCCCGCCGGAGTCGGTCGGCTACGTCAACGCCCATGGCTCCGGCACCAAGCAGAACGACCGGCACGAGACCGCGGCGTTCAAACGCGCGCTCGGCGAGCACGCCTACAACGTGCCGGTCAGCTCCATCAAGTCCATGGTCGGGCACTCGCTCGGCGCGATCGGCTCGATCGAGATCGCGGCCTGCGCACTGGCCATGGAACACGGCGCGGTGCCGCCCACGGCCAACCTGCACGAGCCGGACCCGGAGTGCGACCTCGACTACGTGCCCAACGAGGCCCGGGAGCGGCGCCTGGACACCGTGCTCAGCGTGGGCAGTGGCTTCGGCGGCTTCCAGAGCGCCATGGTCCTCACCCGGGAGGGCATATGACGATCACCGCACCCGGCACCCCACCCGCCGCGGCCGCCACCAGGACCGCGGTCGTCACCGGCATCGGTGTCGTCGCACCCAACGGGCTCGGCACCGAGGAGTGGTGGAGCGCCACCCTCCGCGGGGAGTCGGGCATCCGCCCGGTCCCGGACCACGCCGGCAGGCCCGGCCGGACGCCGCTGATCGGCCTGATCCCCGGATTCGAAGCGGCCGACCACCTCCCGGGCAGGCTGCTGCCGCAGACCGACCGGGTGACCCGGCTGGCCCTCGTGGCCTCGGACTGGGCACTGGCCGACTCCGGGGCCGACCCCGCCGCGCTGCCCGAGTACGGCATGGGCGTGGTGACCTCCAACGCGACGGGGGGCTTCGAGTTCACCCACCGCGAGATCCGCAAGCTGTGGACCCAGGGGCCCCAGCACGTCAGCGTCTACGAGTCCTTCGCCTGGTTCTACGCGGCGAACACCGGCCAGCTCTCGATCCGGCACGGGATGCGCGGCCCCAGCAATGTGCTGATCGCCGAGCAGGCCGGCGGCCTCGACGCGCTCGGGCACGCACGGCGTGTGCTGCGCAAGGGCGGCGAGCTGGTCCTCACCGGCGGGGTGGAGTCGGCGTTCGACCCGTGGGGCGTGGTCTCCCACGTCGCGGGCGGGCGGGTGTCGCGGTCCGGCCACCCGGACCGCGCCTACCTCCCCTTCGACAGCGGGGCGTCCGGACACGTACCGGGCGAGGGCGGCGCGATCCTGGTCGTGGAGACGGCCGGCGCCGCGGCCGAACGGGGCGCCGGTCAGGTCTACGGCGAAATCGCCGGCTACGCGGCCACGTTCGACCCCCCTCCCGGGTCGTCGGCTCCGCCGGGGCTGGCCCGGACGGCACGGCTGGCGATGGCGGACGCCGGGGTGACCCCCGAAGACGTGGACGTGGTGTTCGCCGACGCGGCGGCCCTCCCCGCGCTCGACGCCGCGGAGGCCGCCGCCATCGAGGAGATCTTCGGCCCGTACGGCGTTCCGGTCACGGCGCCGAAGACGATGACGGGACGGCTGGCCGGCGGCGGACCTGCGCTGGACACCGCGGCCGCCCTGCTCGCCGTGCGCGACTCGGTCCTGCCACCGACGGTCAACGTCGAACGGCCGGTCCCGGGCCGGCGGATCGACCTGGTGCGCGGCGAGCCGCGCGAGGCCCGGGTCGAGGTGGCGCTGATCCTGGCGCGCGGCCACCACGGCTTCAACTCGGCGCTGGTGGTGCTCGCCCCGGACCGGACGGCAGCGGGTCCGGCCGGGGTGCCGGCCGCCGTACGCCGCCGCGCCTGACCTCCACACAGCGACCGGCAAGGGAAGGACGAGCGGTGGGGACACGACTGAGGATCACCGTGCTCGGCAGGCTGGCGGTGTCCCGCGGTGTGCTGACGGCGGCGCCCAGCGCGCCGAAGGAACGCAAGCTGCTGGCCATGCTGCTGCTCGGTCACGGCAACCCGGTCCCGGTGCGGCAGCTGGTCGACGAGCTGTGGGGCAGCAGCCCGCCGCGCACCGTACGGACGGCGTTGCAGACCCATGTGCTCAACCTGCGCGGCCTGCTCGCCCGTCAGCTGCACATCCCCGGGGACCGGGTCCGCAGGGAACTGATCGTCACCGGGAACGAGGGGTACCAGTTCCGGGTCGGTGATGCCGACTTCGACCTGCACGAATACCACCGGCTCGCAAAGGCCGGGGAATCGGAACTCCGGGCGGGTCACCATATCGGGGCGGCAGAATCGCTCCGTACGGCGGAATCGCTGTGGACGGGGCCGATACTCCCGGACACGAAACACGGTCTTCCGCTCCAATGCGAGATAACCCGGCTCGAACTGCAGCGGGACATGGTCCAGGAGCTGCGGATCGAGAACGATCTGGCACTCGGCCGGCACCGGGAGCTGCTCAGCGAACTGACCGCGCTCACGCTCGCCCGGCCTTTCGACGAACGGGTTCACGAGTACCTGATGACCGCGCTGTACCGGTCGGGCCGCACCATCCAGGCGCTCCAGGTGTTCCAGCGACTGCGCACGAAGATGGCTCGGGAGATGGGCCTGGAGCCGTCCCGGGTGATCCAGGACCTCCAGCGAAGAATTCTGCGCGCGACCGCCTACGAATCGATCCCGTGACCGCCGCGACCCGCGACAAAAGTCCCCGAGAAGGCCGGAAACCATAAACGGAAAAGGCGTGTTCTGAGGCATGAGAATTCTCTTCTGCACCTACTCGACGGCAAGCGACCTGTTCGCCACCATTCCCTTCGCCTGGGCACTGCGCGCGGCCGGTCACGAAATCCTCTACGCCGGCGGCGGCGAGGGCATGCGGGAAGTCGCCAAGGCCGGTCTGCCCTACGTGGACATCGCCACGCCGGGCGTCGATCTCGCGGCACCGTTCGCCCGCCGGGCCGCGCAGTCCCGGGAGAAGGGACAACTCGTCTGGTACCGCGGCGGCGAGCTCCGGGAGGACGAGGTACGGGCGACGTCCGCGCTGTTCGCCGAACTCTCCGAGCTGGTCGTGCCCGGTGCGGTGCGGCTCGCGCGGCAGTGGCGCCCCGACCTGGTGGTGAGCCCGGACCACCAGGGCTCCGGCGCCGTCGTGGCCGGGCTGCTGTCCGTACCACTGATCGCCATGTCCAACCTCTTCGCGCTGGTCCCCGACATGGTCGACCGGATACGCGGGGAGATGGCCGGCACCTACGACCGCTACGGCATCGACCCCGGCTCCACCCGTACCCGGCTGATCCGTACGACACCGCCCGGCCTGTTCCGGGCACCCGGCGACCACCTGGCCATGCGCCCCGTGCCGTACAACGGCTCCTACCTGGAGCTCGGCACGATTCCCGACTGGCTGTTGCGCTCCCCGGACCGGCCCCGGGTCTGCGTCACCCTGGGCACCTTCATCCCCCAGTACATCGGGCTCAGCCTGATCCGCGAATTCGTGGCCGAACTCGACACGGTCGAAGCCGACTTCGTGTTCGTGCTCGGCGACGCCGACCGTACGGAACTGGGCACTCTGCCGGACAACGTCCGCTCGCACGGGTGGATCCCGCTGAACACACTGCTCGCCTCGTGCGACGCGATCATCCATCACGGCGGCACCAGCACCTCGCTGGCCGCCATGTCCGCCGGTGTCCGGCAGATCGTGCTTCCGCACGGTTCCGACCAGCCCTTCAACGCTCGCCTCGTCGCCGAACGCGGGCTGGGGGTCACCTGCGCGGCGGCCGAGCTGACCGCGAAGACCATCACCACCGTGCTGGAGGCGCCGGAGATCGGCACCGCCGCCGCACAGGTCCGGGAGGAGATCGCCGGCCTGCCGTCGCCCTCCGAGGTGGCCTCCGCACTGCCGGACCTCGTGGGCTGAGCCGTCCGGGAGACCCCGCGGCACACCCGTCCCGTCCTGACACCGCACCCGGTTCTGGAGGTTCCCGAAGTGGCCCCGCACGCACACCCGGCACCCGGCCCGGACACGACCGCAGAGCACCTGGCGGCGCTCGCCGCACAACACGCCGCCACCGCCGACCACGAGCGCCGCCTCGCCCCCGACGTCGCCGCCGCGCTGGTGGACGGCGGATTCGCCCGCCACTTCGTCCCGGCCGACCACGGCGGCGAGGCGGGCACCTTCACCGCGCTGGCCGAGGCGGTGTGCACCATCGCGCGGGGCTGCCCCGCGGCCGGCTGGTCCGCCATGATCATGGCCACGTCCGCCCGGCTGGCCGGCCGGCTGCCGCAGGCCGGCCGGAAGGACATCTGGGGGCAGTCGGCCGACGTGCCGATCGCCGCCGCGCTGAACCCGGGGGGTTCGGCACGGCGGGTCGCGGACGGATGGGTCCTGTCGGGGCGGTGGTTCTCGCTGTCCGGCATCGACCACGCGGCCTGGGCGCTGCTGTGCGTGACCGCGCCCGAGGACGGGAGGCAGCACTACTGCGCCGTTCCGGCGAGCCGGTTCCGTATCGAGGACACCTGGTTCACCCTCGGCATGCGGGGTACGGGAAGCCGCAGCGCGGTGCTCGACGAGGTGTTCGTCCCCGACCATCTCTCGGCACCCCGGGACCTGGTGTGGCAGGGACGCGCCGACGGCCCCGACGACGCCCTCGCCGCTCCCCTGCCGGCCGCGCATCCACCGCTGTTCGCCGCCCCCGCCGTGGGCGCCGCCCGGGCGGCCCTCGACCTGTGGGCACGGGCCGAGTCCCGCACCGGCCCCGACCACGACGCCGTACTGACCCGCTCGGCGGCCGAGATCGACACCGCGGCGCTGCTCGTCGAGCAGGCATGTCTGCGCCTCGACGCCCCGGGCCCGGTCGGCGGCATCGACGCCGCGCGCAACGGCCGGGACGCCGCACTCGCCGCGGACCTGGCCCGCACCGCCACCGACCGTCTCTTCCGCGCCCGAGGAAGCCGCGCCCACGCCGCTCAGGACTCCGTCCAGCGGCTCTGGCGCGACGTACAGACGGCGTCCTCGCACGCGGCCGTCGATGCCGCGCGGAGCAACTCGCTGTTCGCAACCACCTTCCGGGCATCCCTGCCCGACCACGAGGAGAGCTGATGATCTGCCACACCCTGATCTACAAGTTCGCCGAATCCGTCTCGGCCGAGGACCGTGACCAATTCCTGAAGGAGCTCAGTGAGACGGTCCGGAACACCGGGCTGTCCGTCGGCTTCGACTACCGGATCCACGAGTGGCTGCCCGTGGACGACAAGGCGATCGGCATGACCGGCTCCGCGATCGCCCAGATCGTGTGCGAGGACAGCGAGACGATGCGGAAGTTCTCGGAGCTGTCCTCCACGCACGAGTTCATCGCCTCCTGGCGCTCCAGGATCAGCTACGAGGCCGCCTACGCCAACCACCCGCCGCTGACCGGCGTCCCCGCGGACAACCCGCTGCACCACGCGGAGCACACCGTCACCGTGAACGCCCCCGTGGCCGTTGTCTGGGACATCCTGGTCGATGTCGAGGGTTACGCCAGGATCTTCCCGCCCACCCAGGACGTGAAGCTCCTGGAGGAGTCGCCGACGCACCAGATCGCCAGGCTCGTGGTCGACGTCAACGGCGAGACCAGCTCCTGGATCTCCCGGCGCGACATCGACGCCGGCAACCGGGTGATCACCTACCGGCAGCTGGAGCACGCGCCGATCGTCGGCCACATGGGCGGCCAGTGGCGGGCCCTGCCGCTGGGCGACGACACCACACAGCTGGTGCTGACCCATGAGTTCAGGGCCCGGGAGGCGATCGACGGAAAGGTCGCGGGCAAGTACACCCCGCAGGAGGCCGACGCCGCACTGCGGGCCGTGGTGGAGCGCAACAGCGTCGCCGATCTCGGCGCGGTCAAGACGACGGCGGAGGCCACCGCTTCGGGCGCCGGAGGTACCCGATGACCCGGCTGGTGGACCTCAGCGTGCCCACCGAGCAGACCGACAGCGAAGCGACGCCGGTGAAGATCGATCTGCTCGACCACGTGGCGGGCGCCACCGTGCTGGGGCTCTCCCCGGAGGACTTCCCCGGCGGGATGGCCATCTCCAACGAGACCGTCACGCTGACCACGCACACCGGCACGCACATGGACGCGCCGCTGCACTACGGCCCGCTCACCGGTGACGCTCCGGCCAGGAGCATCGACCAGATCCCACTGGAGTGGTGCTACGGACCCGGCGTACGGCTCGACTTCCGCGACGTCCCGCCCGGGCAGGGCATCACCGTACCGATGCTGGAGGAGGAGTTCCTCCGCATCGGGCACGTACCGGTCGCCGGCGACATCGTGCTGCTGTGGACCGGCGCGGACGCCCTGTGGGGAAGCAGCGACTACCTGACCACGTTCGCGGGGCTGACCGGCGAGGGCACCGTCTTCCTGGCCGAGCACGGTGTGAAGGTGATCGGGATCGACGCCTGGGGCCTGGACCGGCCGATTCCGCACATGATCGAGGACTACCGGCGCACCGGCGACCGCTCGGTGCTGTGGCCCGCGCACGTCGCCGGACGCACCCACCCCTACCTCCAGCTGGAGAAACTGGCCCACCTGGGCGATCTGCCGGGCCCCACCGGCTACACGGTGGCGTGCTTCCCGGTCCCGGTCACCGGTGCGGGCGCGGGCTGGACCCGTGTCGTGGCCATCTGCGACGCGTGATCGGGAGGGACGGCATGGCCGGTCATCCGTTGGCCCTGGACGAAGCGGCACAGGATCTGCTGTTCCGGGAGGCGAGAACCGCGAACACGTTCGCCCCGACCCACATCGGCGACGAGCACATCGAAGCGATCTACGACCTGGTCAAGTGGGGCCCGACCTCGATGAACCAGCAGCCCATGCGGGTCGTGCTGGTGCGCTCCGACGAGTCGAGACGAGCACTGCTGCAGCACGTCCTGGAGGGGAACCGGGACAAGGTCGCCTCGGCCCCCCTGGTCGCGGTCCTGGCGGCCGACCTGAGCTTCCCCGACACGCTGCCCCGCCTCTTCCCGCACGCCCCGAACGCCCGCCGCGCCTACGCCGACGAGGACGCCCGCCGCGAGTCCGCAGTGTTCAACACGGCCCTGCAACTGGGCTATCTCATCATCGGGATCCGGGCGGGCGGCCTGGCGGCGGGGCCGATCGCCGGCTTCGACCCCGAGGGTGTCCACAAGGAGTTCTTCCCGGGCGAACCGGTGCTCGTCACCAGCATCGTCAACATCGGCCACCCCGGCCCGGACGCCTTCTCCGCCCGGCTGCCCCGCCTGGGCTACCGGGAAGTCGTCCGCAGCGTGTGACGTCCCCCGCGCCGTCACCGCACCACAGCCTCATGAAGGGAGAAGAGATGAGCATCCGACCGAATCAGCTGCTGACCGTTCTCGCCGACTGCTCCGGCAACCAGGAACTCGTCGGCATCGGGAACGACGCACTCGACACGGACTTCGACGCCCTGGGTCTCGATTCTCTGGCGGTACTGGAATCGGTGGCCCGGATCGGCCGGGAACACGGAATCCACATATCCGACGAGGAGGTTCACGACCTGGGCACCCCGCTGGCGCTGCTGAACCGGCTCAACCAGGCGCAGAGCGGCGACGCCGAGGACTCCGACGCCGGGGAGCGGCTTCCCGTGGTGGTGGTCGGAGCCGGCCCGGTCGGCCTCGCGCTGGCGGGCGAACTGGCCGCTCACGGCATCGGGGTGACCGTACTCGAACGGCGGGCCACCCCCGAGACGATGGTCAGGGCCGGTTCGGTCGGGCCGCTCGCGGTGGCGCTGCTGCGCAGGCGCGGGCTGGCCGACGAGCTGGACCGGGCCGAGCGGGAGACCGTCGAGCGCTACCGCGCGATGGCCGACGGCGCCGCGGGCGCGGTCGGGCACGCGCTGCCGAAGGAGCATCTCGCCGGCATCGAGAAGGTCGAGCACGCCGACCCCTCGATGCGCCGGATGCGGGTGGAGCAGCCGGTCCTCGTCGACATCCTGCTGCGGCACGTCGCCGCGCTCGGCGTCGAAGTGGCGTGGGAGCACGAGGTGACCGCGATCGAGCAGGACGACCGGGGGGTGTGGGTCACGGTGGCCGCACCCGGCGGAGAGCGACGCCTCCGCGCGGCCTACGCGGTCGGCTGCGACGGCGGCGACAGCACGGTGCGCAGGCTCGCCGGCATCTCGCTGACCGGCACCGGGGCGACCCTGACCGGACGGCAGTCGGTCGTCGAGTTCGAGGGCGAACCACCGCTCGAACACGGCTTCCGGCACACCTCCGGCGGGCTCGTCGCGTGGGGGCTCGGCGTCAACCGGGTCGCCACCCTGGAGTTCGACGGGCCGCCGGCCCCGGACGCCGGACCACTGACGTCCGGGGAACTCCAGGACAGTCTCCGGCGTGTGGTGGGGACCGACGTGCCGATCGCGCGGATGGCCGCAGGCGGTCGGTTCACCGACATGGCGTACCAGGCGGTGGAGTACCGCAGGGGCCGGGTCTTCCTGGCCGGTGACGCGGCCCATGTGCACGCCCCGTTCGGCGGTCAGGGCCTGAACACCGGCATCACCGACGCCGCCAACCTCGGCTGGAAGCTGGCGGCCGCCCTCGACGGCTGGGCACCGCCCCGGCTGCTCGACACGTACCACGCGGAACGGCATCCGGTGGGTGCCCGGCTGCTGGCCAACGTCCGGGCCCAGACGGCTCTGATGCGGCCCGATCCGCACAGCAGCGCCCTGCGCGACCTCGTCGGCCGGATGATGGACGTGCCGGACGTGCGCCGCTTCGTCGGTGCCCTGCTCAGCGGAACCGACGAGAGGTACGGCACGGACGGGCACCCGGAGGTCGGCACCTTCCTGCCCGACTACGAGGTGACGGACCGCCAGGAGGCCGCCTCGGGAAGGGGCCTGCTGCTCGACTTCACCGACTGCGCCGCGCTGCGCACCATCGGGGCGAGGTGGGCGGACCGGGTCGACGTCGTGTCCGCGAAGACCGGGCGCGACGACCTGGCCGCGGTCCTGCTCCGGCCCGACGGCTATGTCGCCTGGGCCCTGACGGCCGGGGACACCCCGAGGGCCCGGCCGCTGGTGCGGGCCCTGCGCACCTGGTTCGGTACCGGCCGCTCCCCCGCCGGTACGCCCGCGACCGCGGCCGGAGGGCGACGGTGAACCCCGCCGATCTCATCGGTGTGTGGACGCTCGATTCCTTCCACGACATCGACGCCACGGGCATCCGTACCGAAGGGCCGCTGGGCGCCGCCCCTCGCGGCACCCTCATCTACACCGCGGACGGGCGCGTGTCGGTGCACATGATGCGTGCGCCGGACGCCGACCCGGTCCCCGGGAGCAACGACTACATGGGGTACACGGGCACCTGGCGGGTGACCGGGTCCCGGGTGACGCACGCCATCGAGATCACGCCACGTCGCCCATGGGTCGGCACCGAGCAGACCCGCGGGGCGCGTCTCGAAGGCGACCTCCTGACACTGGACGGCTCGGTCCCGGTGAACGGCCGTGAGCAGCGACGGGTGCTGGAGTGGCGGCGCGCTCCCGCACACGGCACGACGAGGCACTGACCGAACGCCGCACCGTGTCCGTCCGGACGTTCCGGCGCCGCTCCGAGGCGATCCGCACGGCTGCTCCGCGCCACCGACCGCACCACTGATCCGCACCATCGATCCGCATTACTGATCCGCACTACTGAGGAGACACTGTGACCATTCTGGTAACCGGGGGCCGCGGACATGTCGGCCGCAGCGTCACGCGAAAGCTGCTCGCGGCGGGAGAGACCGTGCGGGTGGGCACCAGCGACCCCACGGACACCTCGCTGTCCCGCGACGCGGAGGTCGTGGAGCTGGATCTGTCCAGGCCGCAGACGCTGAGCGCGGCACTGCGCGGCGTACAGCGGGTGTTCCTGTACGCCGACCCCTCGACGGTGGACCAGCAGATCGAGGCCCTGGAGCTGGCCGGGGTGGACCATGTGACCCTGCTCTCCACCAGGTCGCTGACCTTCCGGGACGCGGACAGCAACCCCATCGCCCGGCTGCACGTCGCGGTGGAGCGCGCACTGGGCCAGTCCCGGCTGCCGTGGTCCTTCCTGCGCGCGGGGACGTTCGCCACGAACACACTGCAGTGGGCCCGCCTCATCCGATCGGACAACACCGTGCGGGCGCCCTACCCGCAGTCCCACGCCGCCGCCGTGCACGAGGACGACATCGCCGATGTGGCCACGCTGACCCTGACCCAGCAGGGGCATGCCGGCGCCGCCTATGTGATGAGTGGCCCCGAGTCCAACACCCAGCGCGAGCAGGTGTCGCTGATCGGGAAGGCCATCGGCCGTGAGATCGAGTTCGAGGAGATCGGGCCGGAGACGTACCGGCAGACGCTCAGCCGCTGGGGCGGCGGGCGCGAAGAGGTCATCAATCAGCTCCTCACCTACCTGGTGACCTGGAACGAGCGTCCGGTGCCCGTGGTGGACGCGCTCCAGCAGCTCACCGGCAGGCCGGGCCGCCCCTACGCGCAGTGGGCCGTCGACCACGCCGATGACTTCCGCTGACCGGACCGTTCGGATGCTCCCGGGGCGGCCCTGCGGGGCCGCCCCGGGGGGTTCCGGAGCACTTCCCCGTCGACGCGTACCGAGAGAAGGAGCACGATGGCGTCCGCACCCACGATCCTTGCGTCCGCCCCCCGGCACAGCGCCCTGCTCGGCGTCGGGGGCTACCGCCCGCGGCGGGTGGTGACGAATGCCGAGATGTGCCGGTCGATCGACTCCACGGAGGAGTGGATCGAAACCCGCAGCGGCATCGTCCGGCGGCATTTCGCCGGGGAGGACGAGACGCTGACGATGATGGCCGCGGCGGCCGCGGAAGCGGCCATGGCGCGGGCCGGCACCGCTCCGGCCGATATCGACCTGGTGCTGGTCGCCAGCATGTCCGACCTGGTCCAGACACCGCCGCTCGCGGTCCGCGTGGCCCACGAACTCGGGGCCGACCGGGCCGCGGGCCTCGATCTGTCGGGCGCCTGCGCGGGCTTCTGCCACGCCCTCGCGCTCGCCTCGGACACCGTACGGGTCCGCGACGCCGACCGGGTCCTGGTGATCGGTGCCGAGCGGATGACCGACATCGTGGAACCCACCGACCGAACGATCGCGTTCCTGTTCGCGGACGGGGCGGGCGCCGTGGTGGTCGGACCGGCGCGGGAACCGGGCATCGGCCCCGTGGTGCGCCGGGCGTACGGCGCGTACGGCAACGCCCTTCGGATGACCGGGCCCTGGGCCGGGCAGGGTCCGCGCCCCTGGATGCGCATGGACGGCCGGAGGGTGTTCCGCTGGGCCATGGAGGAGGTGGCCCCGGCCGCGGGCCGGGCCCTCTCGGGGGCGGGCCTGGCACCGGCCGACCTGGCCGCGTTCGTGCCGCACCAGGCCAACCTGCGGATGACCGAGCTGATGGCCGAGCGGCTCGGTCTGGGCGAGGACACCGTGCTGGCCACCGATGTGGTCAGGTCCGGCAACACCTCGGCCGCCTCGATACCGCTCGCCCTGGAGGCCCTGCTGGCCGAGGGGCGGGTGGCCACGGGCAGTACGGCCCTGCTGGCCGGTTTCGGGGCCGGTCTGAACTTCGCCGCTCAGACGGTCCTGCTGCCCTGAGGGGCCGCGACACGGGAGCCGGACCACCCGCACCACCGGTGGTCCGGCTCCCGCACTGCCGCGTACGGCTCACCGGCAGGTCACCAGGAGACCGTCAGCTCCGTGGGGCCGTGCACGAACTGCCCCTCCCGCCAGGGAACGTCCCCCTTCTCCCCGGCCAGCCGGAGCGTGGGGAACTCGCGCAGCAGCGCCCCGAGCCCGGCCCGCAGTTCCAGGCGGGCCAGCTGCGCACCGAGACAGTGGTGCACGCCGTGGCCGAATCCGACGTGCGGGTTCGGGGACCGGTCCAGCTTGATGCGGCCGGGTTCCTCGAAGACCGTCTCGTCGTGGTTGGCCGCTCCGATGGCCGCGATCACCGCCTCGCCCGCGCGCACCACCGTGCCGTCGAACTCCACGTCCTCCAGGGCGATGCGCGTGGTCCCCCCGTTGACGAGATGGACGTACCGCAGCAGCTCCTCGACCGCGGTGTCGAGCAGTCCGGGCTCTTCGAGGAGCCGGGACCACAGGCCGGTGTCCAGCAGGGTGAAGGTGAAGTTGGAGAGCTGGTTGGCCGTGGTCTCGTGCCCGGCGACGAGCAGGTCGACGCCCATCTGCACCAGCTCCTGCTCGCTGAGCCGGTCCGACTCGTCCCGCGCCTCCACCAGGTCGGTCAGCAGGTCGCGGGAGCGCCGGGCCGAGGGCCGTGCGCGGCGTTCCGCCACATGCCGGCCGAGATAGTCCAGCAGGGTGCCGATCGCCTCGTCGATCTCCTCGCCGGTGGCCGCCGTGGTGCTCAGCATGAGCCGGGACAACCGCTCGAAGTAGCCGCGGTCGGTCGCCGGCACGCCCAGCAGTTCGCAGATCACCGTCACCGGCAGCGGTACCGAGAAGTGGTGCACCAGGTCGACGGGGGATCCGTGCTCCCGCATTCCGGCCACGAGTCCGTCGACGATCTGTTCCGTCCGGGGCCGCCAGCGCTGCACGTTCTTCATGGTGAACGTGCCCGCCACGAGCTTGCGCAGCCTGCTGTGCTCCGGCGGGTCCATGGCGAACAGTCCGCCGGGCGGGGTCTGTGCCGGGCTCACCCGCGGCACGTCCGCGTCGACCGTCGCGGCCCGGGAGAACCTCGGATCCGCGTAGACCTTCCGCACATCGGCGTACCGGGTGGCCAGCCACGCGTCGCCACCGAAGGGACACCCGACCCGCCGCAGCGGTTGCTCCGCGCGCAGTGCGGCGAACTCCGGTGGCGGACCCAGCTCAGTGGTCCGCTCAAACGGAAGCCGCGGGGCATGTGTGGTCATGACGTACTCCCTTTGCGGTTCCAGGCATGTTCCATCGCCTCGAAGCTACGGGGGTCCGCACCCCGACTCGCTCAAGGACCGCTCATACGAACGGTAGTTGGCCGAACCCCGATGGCCTGCTGAGCTGTAGTTCGATAGTTTGCGCAGGGGACTTGACAGAACGTCAGTGATCCCTTTCGGCCCGGTAAAACCTACATAGATAAAGGGCAAAAATGGTAAAGAAGTATCGCGCTGTGGAGTTCGCCGAGTACGGGGAGCCCGAGGTCTTACGCGTGGTGGAGCGCGAGGTGCCCCGGCCCGGTCCCGGGCAGGTGCTGCTGGAGGTCCGCGCCGCCGGGGTGAATCCGCTGGACTGGCAGCTGCGCAGCGGGGCCGTCGCGGAGATGATGCCGGTGGAGTTCCCTTCGGTGCCCGGCGGTGATGTCGCCGGTGTCGTCGCGGACGTCGGTGCGGACGTGACCGACTTCGCCGTGGGCGACGAGGTCTTCGGTTCGATCGGCTCCGGCAGCTACGCCGAGTTCGCGCTCGCGCCCGCGGCGCAGCTCGCGCGGAAGCCCGAAGGTGTGTCCTGGGAGGTCGCGGCCGGGCTGCCGGTGGCCGTCAACACGGCGTACCAAGTGCTCTCCGACCTCGGGGTGAAGTCCGGGGAGACCCTGGTCGTGGACGGCGCCGCCGGTGGCGTCGGGTCCGTGGCCGTGCAGATCGCCAGGCATCTCGGCGCGACGGTGATCGGTACGGCGAGCGAGCGCAACCACGCGTACCTGCGCTCGCTCGGGGCCGAACCCGTGACGTACGGGGAGGGGTTCGCCGAACGGGCCCGCGCCGTCGCCGAGAAGGGTGTGGACGCGGCGTTCGACGCCGCCGGGAAGGGCTCGCTGCCGGCCCTGGTGGAACTGACCGGTGGCCCGGACCGCGTGGTCACCATCGCCGATCACCGGGCGGCGGAGCACGGTGTGCGCTTCGCGTTCGCCGGCCCCGACGCGATCCGTGAGCGCCTGGATCAGGCGGCCGCGCTGGTCGGGAGCGGCGAACTCGGCCTGTCCGTGGCCCGGACGTACTCCCTGTCCGAGGCGGCCGACGCCCACCGGGAGAGCGCGGGCGGCCACGTACGCGGCAAGCTGATCATCGTGCCCAGCTGACGCGGGTCCGTCACGTCCCGGTGCGTCATGTGCCGGCGCGTCACGTCCCGGAGCCCCCGGGGTGGAGCACCGCGACGGCTGCCGCGAAGGCTTCGGCGTCCGCGGCGGTGCCCGCCCGATCGCTCCGGGCCAGCAGCGGGTGAACGCTGCTCGGGCCGCGCAGGACGGCCCGGTGTCCGCGTGCGGCGACCGCGAGGCTGCGGTCCGGGCTCGCGTCGAGCAGTACGAGCCCGGGGTCGAGGCCCTCGGAGTCGAGCAGTGAGCGCAGTGCGGGCCAGTACCGTACGGGCAGCGACATCTGGTCGGCCCAGAAGGCGGGGTCGACGGCCTGTTCGGCACTCACCGGGCGTGCGGTCCTCGTGGACATGATGGTCGCCCGCGGCGGCCCGGGCCGGAGCCGGCCCAGGTCCTGCCCGAACCGCCGGGCGGCCGGAACCATCACCGGGCTGTGGAAGGCGTGTCCCGACCCCAGTGTGCGCAGCGTGATGTTCCGGCGCTCCAGTTGTCCGCGCACCGCCGCGAGGACGCTGCCGGAACCGGCGAGCACGGTCTGCCGGGGACCGTTCTCGGCCGCGACGACGGCGCCCGTACGCAGCTGCGCGGACAGCTCCTCGGCGGTGGCCGCGACAGCCAGCATGCCGCCGCGTCCGGTGTCGCCCAGACGCCGGACGTGGCCGGCCATGGCCGCCGCGAGTTCCGCCGGGGCGAAGACGCCGGCCAGGCAGGCCGCGACGAGTTCGCCCACACTGTGCCCCAGCAGCACGTCCGGCGCCCCGGCGGCGGACCGCACCGCGCGTCCGAGCGCGTGGCCGACGGCGAACAGCAGCGGCTGGGCGACCACGGCCTCGTCCACCGCACCGGCGGAGCCGGGATTCAGCCAGACGTCCCGCAGCTTGTCCCCGTCGGCGCCGAACACCGTGAACATCTCGTCCATCCAGCGGGTGAACTCCGGTTGCACGCCGTGGAGTCCCGCCGCCATCCGGACGCGCTGCGCCCCCTGTCCCGGCAGCAGCAGAACGACTCGTCGCCGTGTCACAGCTCTCTCCTTCGCGTTTCGTGTCCCGGGCGGGCGGCTCCCGCACGTCCCGGTGCGCCGCGCCGCGCGCGGCGTCCGGCAGATCCACTCACGCTCCGGCGGACTCCTGGTCCAACGGCCGGCTCCGGCCACCTCCAGCACCGCTGGATCCTGGCTGGAGGCCACCGCCGCACCGTGGCCCCGGCCACCCGGTCAGATGCCCGGCCCACGGCGAAAGGCGGACCTCAGATGTCGAACCATGGTGCGGACCTGTATCTGGACCTGATGAAGAAGGTGCTGACGAACACCATCTACGCGGACCCGGCGATCCGGGTGTGGGGCGAGGACAACGACGAGGCGCGGCAGGAGGGGCGTGACTGGCCCAGCGTGGCCCACACCATGGTGGGCATGAAGCGGCTGGACAACCTCCAGCACTGCGTCGAGTCCGTTCTCCGGGACAACACACCCGGCGACCTGATCGAGACCGGTGTGTGGCGCGGGGGCTCGTCGATCCTGATGCGTGCGGTCCTCAAGGCGCACGGAGTGCTGGACCGGAGTGTCTGGCTGGCCGACTCGTTCCAGGGGATGCCGGTGGCGGACGAGCAGGCGCACCCCGCCGACCAGCAGTTGCAGTGGCACCTGCACAACGACTTCCTCGCCGTGCCGCTGGAGCAGGTGCGGGAGAACTTCTCCCGCTACGGCCTGCTCGACCAGCAGGTCCGCTTCGTGGCCGGCTGGTTCGCCGACACCCTGCCGACCGTCGAGGTCGACAAGCTGGCGGTGATCCGGCTGGACGGCGACCATTACGACTCGACGATGGACGCCCTGGTGAACCTCTACCCCCGTCTCTCGCCCGGGGGCTTCGTCATCGTGGACGACTATGTGCTCCCCCCGTGCAGCGAGGCCGTCGAGGCGTACCGCAGCGAGCACGGCATCACCGAACCGCTCCAGCCCATCGACGGTGTGGCGATGTTCTGGCAGCGCGGCTGACCCGCACCGCTTCGACGACCGCGAGGGAGACCGCGTGACGACCACCAGAACCGAGCTCGTCGAATCAGTCCTGCGCAGCGCCTCGGGCGGCTGGCGGCGCGTCACCGAAGTGGTGGAGCGCTGGGGGACGGACGCGGTCGCGGCGGTACTGGTGGACGAGATCCTCTTCCGCTCGGAGCCGGCGGCGGACTGCGCGACGGCCACCGTCGGCCTGGAGCTGACCCACGGGTCCGCACGGCACATCACGACCCTCGACGTCACCGAGGGGGCACGGCCGGCCCGTTCCGGGGCGGCCACCGCCGATGCCGATGTGCGGCTCGAATGCTCGATCGCCGATCTGGTGCTGGAGCTGTACCGGTCCGATACCGGCCGCGGCCCGGACATGCGCGTCACCCGGTTCCTGACCGGCGAGGGCCGTCTGTCGTCCGACACCGAGCGGCTGCACAGGATCGCCCGGGCCGCCGACGCGGTGGTCTCGGGCTGCACCTCGCACAGCCCGGGGCTCGCCACCCTGGCCCTTCGGCACGATTCGGACCGGTGCAGCAGCCTCCAGCTGTCCGCACCACACTTCGAACGCCACTTCCGGGCGCTGCGCGGCCAGGAGGTCCGGCTGCTCGAACTCGGCATCGGCGGCTACGAGCGCCCCGACCAGGGCGGCGGATCGTTGCGGATGTGGAAACACTTCTTCCCTCGCGGACAGATCTACGGGGTGGATGTGTTCGACAAGTCGCCCCTGGACGAGGACCGCATCACCACGCTCCGCGGGCGCCAGGACGACCGGGAGTTCCTCGACCGGCTCTGCCGTGAGCACGGCCCCTTCGACGTGGTCGTCGACGACGGCAGCCATGCCGCCGGCGATGTCCTGACCGCGTTCGAGCACCTGTACCCGCGACTGCGTCCGGGCGGCTGGTACGTCATCGAGGACCTGTCGGCCTCGTCCTGGGCCCGCCACCACGGCGACGCGGTGCCGGGCGATTCCATCGCGGCCGCCCTGGCTCTGGTGAACGCGCTGCGGGAGCGGATGGGCCGCGGGCTCCGCGCCGACGGCGGGAGCCCGGATCTCGCCGGGTCACTGGCCGGCCTGAATCTGCATCACAACATCGCGTTCCTGGAGAAGGGCGCCGATGTCGTCGGCGCCCTTCCGCAGTGGGTTTCCCGCAGGCCGTTCTGGAACGGTGTCACGCCCCAGGTGCACCCGGCCCGGTAGCCCCGCGGGGTTGCCGGGCCGGACGGCCGCCGGTCAGTCCGCAACGGTGGTGACTACCCCGGCGAGATCGGCCACGGTCGGGGCGCCGACGATCGCCATGGTGTTGTGCAGGTCCTCGACCAGATCCCGCAGCACCGCGGCGACGCCGTCCCGGCCACCCACCGCGAGGCCCCACAGGACCGGCCGGCCCACCAGCACGGCCGACGCTCCCCGGGCCAGCGCGACCGCCGCGTGACTGCCGCGACGTATCCCGGAGTCGAAGTAGACCGGCACCCTGCCGCCCACCGCACCCGCGACACCGGGGAGAGCGTCGATGCTGGTCACGGACCGGTCGTGCTGATAGCCGCCGTGGTTCGACACCACGACCGCGGCCGCCCCGGCCTCGATGGCGCGCGTCGCGTCCTCGGGGTGGAGCACGCCCTTGACGATCACGGGCAGCCGGCACCGGGCAATGAGCCGCTCCAGCTCCTTCCAGGTGGCGGCGGGGTTGGGGAACAGGGTGTCGATCACCTCCTGGGCACTCGCCCCCGGCGTCTCACGTCGCCGTTCGGCCAGCAACCGGGTGAAGCAGGGCTCGTCGGCCACCGCCGGCTGTGAGGCGGCCTGCCGAAGCTCCTGGCTGGAGTGGTCGAAGACATTGCCCGCGTCGCGCCGGCTCGCCCCCATGACCGGAACGTCCACCGTGCAGACGACCGCGTCGAAGCCCGCGTCCTCGGCCCCTTCGACCAGTGCGTCGGTGAGCCCGCTGTCGCTCATGAGATACACCTGCCGCCAGCGCACCTGCCGGCCCGCCGCACCCGCGACCTCCTTCGGCGAGTGGCTGGCGAACGTCGACAGACAGAAGCCGAGACCCAGTTGCGCGGCGGCCGTCGCCGCCGCGCTCTCGGCTCCCTCGTGGTAGATGCTCTGCATGCCCATGGGCGCGACGAGAAACGGAGCGGCCAGCCGGCCGCCGACGACGTCGGTCCCCATGTCGATCCGGGAGACGTCGCGCAGCATGCGGGGAAGCAGTGACAACGAGTCCAGGCGTGCGATGTTGCGCCGCACGGTGGACCCGTCCCCGGCGCCGCCGCTCGCGTACTCGAACGTCTCGGCGGGCAGTTGTCTGCGCGCCTCGTCCTCAGCGGTGTCGCTGTTGACAGGCGGTGTGGCGTCGGTTGCCACGGTGATCCTCCTCGAAAGGGCCCTCGTCGAGCGGGGCGAAGCGTCAATGTGCCGACCAGTCGCTGTGCTGCCGGGGCCGCGGCCGATCGGCGTACCGGAAGTCGAGCGAGGGGTCGGAGTTGAGAATGTCCTCGTGCAACTGCCGCAACGCGCGCGAGGGTTCGAGGCCGAGCTCGTCGACCATGTTCCGGCGCAGGCACTGGTACTCCTGTATCGCGTCGAAGCGCCGGTCGGACCGGTACAGGGCGAGCATCAGCTGCTGGTACAGCCCCTCGGAGAAGGGGTGTTCCATGACCAACTGCCGAAGCTCGCCCAGCACTTCACGGTGCAGGCCGAGCGCCATCTCGGCGTCGATGGCCTGCTCCACCACGCGCAGTCTCTCCTCGTCCAGCTTGGTGGCGTAGGCGCTGAGCGCCCTGCCGTGCCGGACGTCGGCGGCGAACGGGCCGCGCCAGCAGGACTGCGCGGCCCGCAGCAGGCCGGCCGCCTCCGCCATCACCCCGCGATCCAGGGCCTGTTTCCCCTGGACGGCAAGGCTCTCGAACTGGCGGAGGTCGATCGATTCGGGCGGGATGTCGGCGACGTAACCGGCGTACGCGGTGCGCAGCCACTGGGGCTGTGGCGTGCCGGTCGGCGCCGGCTCCCCCGGCCCCGCGTCCGGGTCCGTCGTGCGACGGACCGGGATCGCCTTGCGCAGTTGGTAGATGTAGGTGTGCAGGGTGGTCAGAGCGGTCAACGGGGGTTTCTCCCCCCACAGTTCGTCGATGAGCGAAGCAGTGTGTACGACGCGGCCGCTGTGAAGCAGCAGCAGAGCCAGCACGCTGCGCACTTTTGGTGCGGAGAGCGTCACCCTTCGTTCGCCGTCGAAGACCTCTAGCATGCCGAGTAGGCCGAAACGCATGTCTGCTCCCACGGGCTGGTCGGAACTGGCGGGACGCCGTGTCGTCGCGCGAGGTGGTGGTCGATGGGCGTCGTGCCCGGCTTGGTCAGCCGCCCCGACATGACGAAGACCGGCCACGGCGGGACGACGACGTCGGCGTACCCACAGGCCGGATGCGATGGCTGCACGGGGAGCAGGCCCACCGCCCGCCTGCGGCGGCACGGCGTCCGCGCTCCCGCGGTGTCAGTTGGTTCTCTGCTGGTGCATCGGCGACTGCCCGTCTTCTCTCGCACTGCTCGTGGGGGTGCCGTGGACCAGATCCTGGAATTCCTGGGACAGGAATTCGTACGGGTGGGGGGTGGACGGGGCGGACACCTCGTCGAGCGAGGCCATCACCTCGTCGGGGAACTCGGTGTTCGCCGCTTCCAGGTTGTCCAGCAACTGCGACCGCCCGGAGACACCGAGCGTGACGCTGGTGAGCCGGGGGTTGCGCAGCAGCCACGCCAGAGCCATCCGCGCCGGACTTTCACCGGTCTGCTCCGCGAGGCGGTCAAGGCGGAGGAGGGTGCGTTCGACGATGTCCTCGAAGGGGCTGCGGGTGGCGCCCAGGGCGCCTTCGGTCAGCCGCCCGGCCCCTTCGAGAGTGCGTCTGCGCGCATCCACCCGGTACCGGCCGGCCAGCAGGCCTCCCGCCAGGGGGCCCCAGGAGACGAGACCGGTGCCGCTGTGTTCGGCGTACGAGAGGTATTCGTGTTCCAGCGAGCGAGTGAGCAGGTTGTAGTTCAACTGCATCGCGGCGATGGGCGGAAGGCCCCTTCCCGCGCACAGTCCGTCGGCATATCCCAGGTACCAGCCGGGCACATTGCTCAGGCCGAGATAGCGGATCTTGCCCTGGGCGATCAGATCGATCGCGGTCTCCAGCGTTTCCTCGACGGCTGTGACACGGTCCCACAGATGAACGTAATACAGATCGATATAGTCGGTGCCGAGTCGAGTCAGCGACTTCTCGACGGCGGAGGTCATGGCCCGGCGACTGCACCCACCGCCATTGACATCACAAGGGCCGGTTCGGTATCCGAACTTTGTCGAAAGAACAACGTTGTCGCGAGCGGAGCGCTGCTTCAATGCACGGCCGAGCCATTCCTCGCTCTCCCCGCCGTTGTAGGCGTTCGCCGTGTCGAACAGGTTGATTCCGTGCTCCAGGGCGATACCGATCAGCGCGTCGGCCTCGGCCGGCTCCATCGACCAGCGCGGACCCCACCGCGACCCCAGGGTGGCCGTGCCCAGACTCAGCACGGAAACGCGAATGCCCGTCCTGCCCAACCTCCGGTACTCCACTGCACGATCCCCCCTTCGACAGCCATACGGTTGAATCATTGGAAAACATTTACTTGTCGTTTACGATGCCTTCCGGGCGAGCAATGCCTCGACCGACGATCTTGTGCCTGATCAGTCTTCATGAGTCGGCTGGCACTATCAACAGCCCCAGAACGGGAGGGCCGAAAGCAATCCCTCGGGGGGCATGCGTATGCGCGAATATTTGACAAATGGGGCCGACACCTCAATACGTAAGGATCAGGCACCGATCCGACCCTCGCTCCGACCAAATGGTCACCCATAGCCGGATACCCTGGCCTGGCCCTTTGCTGCACATGCCACCGAATAGCGGAATTTGAAACTCCGCAATGGTCCGCACCGGATCTCCGATTTTCCCGGCCAAATTCCTCGTGGGCCCGGGGACCGCACCGGGGCACCGGCCCCTGCCGGCGGTTCAGGACCCGGCGGCAGTCGCCGCGACCTGCGAAGCACACGGTGGGCCTCGACGAGTTGCAAAGGTGCGATCCGGACCGGGTGTACGTGGCCCCGCGGCGATTTCCACCATGGTGACCGAGACACCGGGCACCGTTCGCCTCGCCTGCCGGAAGGGGCCTCCGCCCCGGGCCGGAGGCTCGTTCCTGAGCAGAGCCGCAGGCGGCAGACGAGTCGGGCTGTACGCCGGGTTCTGTCGCCCGGTCGCCTCGCGGCGGCCGGGGAGACGGCCATCCATCTAGGACCGGCATTGCTGCCGGTCTCGTGCGGTCTACCCGCGAACTCGGGCGGGCAGCCCTCGAACATTCGCGCAGGGCCGTCTTGCGACGGCCCCTCTTGACCTTGCTCCGGGTGGGGTTTACCTAGCCGCCTGAGTCACCTCAGGCGCTGGTGGTCTCTTACACCACCGTTTCACCCTTACCGGGGACCGAGGTCCCCGGCGGTCTGTTTTCTGTGGCACTGTCCCGCGGGTCACCCCGGGTGGCCGTTAGCCATCACCCTGCCCTGTGGAGCCCGGACGTTCCTCGGGGAGATCCGAGGATCCCCACGCGGCCGTCCGCCCGGCTCGTCTGCCGTGCCGACCATGCTACCCGTCCGGCGAGGGCCGCCGACCGGGGCCGCGCTCAGATGAGTTTCCCGGTCTCCAGGTCGAAGGCGAACGGTGCCGGGAGTGCGAGCCGCTTACCGAACGGGATCGTGCAGTGCTGGCGGTAGTCGTCACCCTCCGGGTCGCTGAACAGCGTCACCGAGGACTGCTCGCGGTCCACCAGGAGGTGGAGCGGGATGGGGCCGCGGGCGTAGCAGCGGCGCTTGTCCGTACGGTCCGCCCGGGGCTTGGTCGACGTGACCTCGACGACGAGGGCCACGCCCTCGCACGGCATCCAGGGCTCGGCTCCCCGGTACAGGCGCAGTTCGGTGGGGGCGAAGGTGCCGTCGGGGATGACGTGGTTCTTGGGGCAGCGTCCGCCGCTTGCCGGCTTCAGCCCCTTGTTCCCGGAAAAGTCCATATCGGTCCGGGCCAGTCTGATCACCTGCTTCATGATCAGACCGATGCAGTCCTCGTGGTCCCCGTCCGGCGGCGGCGTCACGACGATCTCCCCCTCGATCAGCTCGGCCCGGAAGCCCTCCGGCGTATCCAGCGCCAGGAAGCCCTCCAGCAGGACGTCCGCCTGCATGAGCGGTTCGTGCGGCATGGCAGTCATGTCCCGCCCCTTCCTCGGTCGCTCGCCGGATTGGGGCATCGTTCGACCCGCCGTCCGTGAGATGGGATTACGCCCCTCGATCGTGGCACAGGCGGGTACGGAGTTCACGGACACCGAGGGGTGCGGTGAGTGCTTGACCTTGTCGCAGCGTCAAGGTTTCTACTGGCCGTATGCGTATCGGAGAGATCGCCGCGCTCGTCGGGGTCACCTCACGGACGATCCGGCACTACCACCACATCGGTCTGCTTCCCGAGCCCGGGCGCCGGGCCAACGGCTACCGCTCGTACGGCGTGCGGGACGCCGTGGTGCTGGCCCGGATCCGGCGGCTCACCGAGCTGGGGCTCGGGCTGGACGAGGTGCGGGACGTGCTCGGAGACACGGAGGGGCGTGAACTCATGGAGGTACTGGCCGAGTTGGACGCGGATCTGGCCCGGCAGGAGGCTGGCATCAGGGAGCGGCGGCGTCGGCTGGCCGCGTTGCTGGAAGCGCCGGTCTCCGACGAGGAGACCGTGCCGCCCGCACTCGCCGAGTTGCTGGGCACGGGGCCGCCGACCGGTTCGCCCTCGGCCGACCGGGATCGCGAGCACCTGGCGCTGCTGGACGCGGCGGGCATGGGCAGTGAGGTCCGGGGCGCCCTGATGAGGCTGGCCGAGGACCCGGCCGTACCCGTGCTGTACGAGCGGCTGGACGCGTTGGCCGGGGCGCCGGTGGGCGACCCGCGGATCGTGCGGCTCGCCGCCGATCTGGTGGCCGCCGTGCCGGACGAGGTGCTGGCGGCGATCGGCTCGGACGGGCCGGTCGTTCCGGGGTTCGGGGAGGCCCTGCTCGACGACTGGGCGCCCGCCCAGGCCGAGGTGGTGCGCCTGGTGATGGCCTCTCTGGCCGAGCGCGTGGCGGGGACCGGCGATGCGGCGGGCACGGGAGACAACGGGAGCGCGGGAGACGAGGGGAGTACGGGATGAGTGTGCGGGGCGGTCGGTGGGCCCTGGGGGGCGTGATGGTGGCCGAGGTGGTGCTGGTGGGCTGCCTGGCGGCCGGGGTCCGGATGCCGGCGGCGGTACTGCTCGGGGCCAGGGTGTCGGCAGCGGCGATGCTCGGGTTCGAGGCCGTGGTCCTGGGGCGGCTCCTGCGTGCGGGACGCCGTGCCGGGCTCGGGTGGCGGGAGGCGTCGGCGGCGGCGCTGCGTGCGGTCGTACCGGAGGGGGCGCGTCGGCTCGCCGCGCACGAGGTGCGCACCCTGCACAGTCTCGGGCTGTGGCTGCGGGGACGCTGGCACGGTGTTCCCGCGGGCGCCGTCGCCGTCGCGTACACGGGCCCGCAGACCGCGATGATGTACGGCCTGCTCTTCGTCTCCGTGGTCGAGACGGTGATGCTGGCACTGCTGATCCCCTGGCCCCTCGTGCACGGGATTCTGCTGGTGCTGGACGTGTACGGGGTGGTGTTCGTCCTGGCGCTGCACGCCTCGTGCGTGACCCGGCCGCATGTGGTGGACGCCGACGGGGCGCTGCGGCTGCGCTACGGCGGTCTCTTCGATCTGCGGATCCCCGCCGACG
>NZ_JBCEWQ010000096.1:0-32813 GCF_038448545.1 Streptomyces sp. CLV115 | reverse complement strand
TGCCCGCACTCGACGCCGCCGACGTCAGATGATCCCCGTACGACGTCGCATGCGTCTGGATCTTCGACGCGACCTCACCCGTCGTCTTCAGCACACCCTGAATGCCCTGCGGCTTCAGATCCCACCCAGTCACCCGTACACCCCCGTGAACCGTTCGGAAAAAGCTCGGCTGCGGCTCAGCCGATGTTGTCGACGGCTGCCTTCGCGCGCGTGATCGTGTGCTGCGCCGTGCCGTCGTTCTTCTCCAGCGTCGTCTTCAGCAGCTGGATGATGTTCTTGACCTCCTGCGAGGAACGGTTCCACCGCATTTCCTTGCCGTGGTACTCGTCCGCCACACCATCGGCCGTGAAGTCCGCCATCGCGGCCTTGACCTGGCCGTCACGCGCCGCGATCACTTCCTCCAGCCGCGCGATCACCACCTGGATGTTGCCCTGCGCGTCCGTGGACGCACCGATGTCGTACGAACGACGGTCACCGTTACCGGCCATCAGAACCCAACCCCCCGAATGTCACCGGCCGCCGAAGCGAGCCGCGTCGAAATTCGCCGCAGACATCTGCTGCCGCGCGTTGTCACCCTGCTCCTGATCACCCGAACCGAACGCCTGCTCCATCCCCGACTGACCACCCAGCAGAGCCGACAACGAACCGTTCAACGCCGCCGTGATCTCGTCCGAACGACCCTTGAACGAGTCGAACGCCGCCCGCCCCGCACCGTTGAACTTCCCCTCCAACGGCGCCGCCGCCTCCAACAACTGGCGAATCAACGTCCCCAGATCATCACTCGACCCACGCGACTTCGACGACAGACTCGTCAGAACCTGCGCCCCCATGTCGAACTTCATTCAATCCCCCTGCCGAGCCGAACGAACAAATGCACGGATCATGCCTATCAACTCCCCGACACCGAAGGCAATCGAGGACCACCAGGCTGTGGACAGTCTGTGACACGGCCACCGAATCACAGTACGGGTGACGGGGCCGGGGACGGAGCGCTCGACCGGAGCACGGAGACGGAGGCCCTCCGGCGCGACGGGGCCCAGGAGATCTCCGGCCGGCCTTCATGCCGTGCCCACGACCGCGAGTTCGATGAATGCGGCGGCTTCGATTTCGGTGATTCCGGCACGGCCGGTCTCGTCGTGGCCGAGTTCGCACAGCCGGAGGTGATCGGTCGGCTCCCAGCGGAGGTCGTGCGTGAACGCCTCGTCGTACGTCCGCCCGTCGTCGACCCGGCGCCTGACGATGCCGTGCGGGCCGCCCGCCCCCGGATGCCCTTCACCGGTCCTGGCGTAGTAGGTGATCTCGCCCTCGGCGTCCAGGGCGTCCAGGGTCGCGGGGGCAAGTGTGCGGAACGGGCGCGCCGAGAGGTTGCTCTCCACCGTCCCGAGTCGCAGCATCGCCCCATTGAGGTCGATGAACTCCTCGACGAAGTAACCACCACCGCGCTCGTACATGAGCAGAAGCGGCTCATAGGGGTCATCCGGAAGATCTCGTGGCAACTCGCCTCCGGCGCCCCGCAGCACGGCCCACCGAACGGCGCCCCGGCACGTCTTCCTGAGCGAGGACGGAGCCAGGCCCGTGAGTAGCGCGTCCAGTTCGGCGGCGACATCGGACGGCGTCCGGACCCTTGGGGCGGCATGCTCCGCGATGTCGAAGAACGGCCACGACCCTTCAGCGTGGCAGGCCCGGGCCCATTCAGCAGCGCGGCGCAGATATTCACGCATCAGCAGAGCGCGCGAATTCGCGTGCCTGTACGCCGCCGAGTCGTCGCTCCAGTCGATGGCACGCAGCCGTTCGAGCACGAGGAGCGGAAGGTCATCTGCCACTTCGGGTCCGGCCCCTTGCGGAAAACATCGTCCGGACGGCTGCCGGTGAACCCGTTGTGCAGGCCGTCCATGCCCTTCAGCATAAAATTGCGGTTCACGCGGAAGACCGCAGGGCATCGGGGGAGGCCGTCACCGATCGACCGGGCGTCACCGGCCGGATCAGATGCCGCCGGGGCGCCGCTTCCTCACGCTCTGAGACAGAATGCCGGTTGGCACAAGCCGTGTCGCCGCCGGCCACTATCCACTTCCGCGCCTGCTGCACAGCTGTTTCACGTCCGCACCGTGTGTGCGGACCGCGCGACGACTCCTGGAGTGCAGATTGACTACGACGTTCCGCTCCCGTATCACCGCCCGGATCGGGCGCAGCTACCTGTCCAGGATCCAGAAGTACGGGATCGGCTCATCCACGGTCAGGCTGCTGCCCGACGACCTGCTGATGATGCTGCGCAGAGACGGCCTCGACCCGGTGGACAAACTGGCCAGGACCCGGGCGAAGCGGCCGGTGCACAAGGTGTCGTTGCCGTTCGGCATGGACGCCTGGGTGGTCAGCGGCTACGAGGAGTCGAAGGCCGTCCTCGGCTCGGCCGACGGGTTCAGCACCGACTTCGCCCACCTCGCGACGAACGCCGGAGTGGCGGCCGAACAGAGCCCCGGCGGTCTCGGCTTCAACGATCCGCCGGTCCACACCCGGCTGCGCCGCATCCTGACCCCGGAGTTCACCATGCGCCGGCTGCGGCGGCTGGGCCCCAGGATCGACGCCATCGTGGAGGAACGCCTCGACGCGATGGCGGCCGCCCGGGGGCCGGTCGACCTGGTGCAGGAGTTCGCGCTGCCGATCCCCTCCCTCACCATCTGCGAACTGCTCGGCGTGCCCTACGAGGACCGTGACGACTTCCAGCAGCTCGCCATGGACCGCTTCGACCTCTTCGCCGGAACGACCGCGCCCTTCGGCGCGATGTCGGAGTCGCTGACGTACTTCAGGGACGTCGTCAAGGCGCAGCGCGAGAAGCCGGGCGACGGCCTGCTCGGCATGATCGTGCGGGAGCACGGCGACGACGTCGACGACGAGGAACTCGCGGGCCTCGCCGACGGTGTGCTCACCGGCGGGTTCGAGACGACCGCCAGCACCATCGCCCTGGGCTCCCTGGTGCTGCTGCAGAACGGGGACGTGCTCGACCGAATACGGCATGACGACGCCATGACCGCACCCTTTGTCGAGGAGGTGCTGCGCTACCTCTCGGCGGTGCAGATAGCCTTCCCCCGGTTCGCCCGCCGGGACATAGAGATAGGCGGAGTGGTCATACCGCAGGGCGACATGGTGCTCTGCTCGCTGAGCGCCGCCAACCGCGATGCCGGGTACGTGGGCGACGACGGGCGCTTCGACCCGCACCGCACCCCCGCGGGCAGCCATCTCGCCTTCGGCCACGGCATCCACCGCTGCATCGGCGCCGAACTGGCCAGGATGGAACTGCGCACCGCCTACCCGGCCCTGGCCCGGCGGTTCCCCGGGATGCGGCTCGCGGTCCCGCCCCAGGACCTGGCCTTCCGCAAGCTGTCCATCGTCTACGGCATCGAATCGCTGCCGGTACACCTGAGCTGAACGGACCGGCGCCCGTCCGGTGGATGCGCCGCGCACGCGGCGCGCCCCGGAAGCGCACCCCCGCCCTTCCCGCCGACCCGATGACGACCCGGTGACGACCCGCCGCCGACCCGACGGGCCTCCCGCCGACCGCTAGCGTGGACGGACGGCCGGGCGCACCTTGTGATGCCGTGACCGGCGCACGATCATGGGCCCGTGCCGACTCGCGCCGGACCGTTCGACGTTGCTTCGGTACTGCGGGAGGTCGCGTTCAGCGAACGGACCGGACTCCGTGAACGGACCGGACTCCGTGAACGGACCGGACCCCGCGAACAGAAAGGGCGTGAGTGCGGGTGAATCCCTTCATGATGCTCGCCGCCGTCGCGGCCGACTGGCCCCGGCTCGGGCCGTTGCTCGGTCCCGACGCGCACCGGGCGCTGCGCGCGCCGCTGGCCGAGATGCGCACCGGTCTTCGGACCCGCGAGCGGGGGACCGACCGGGACGCGGCGGACCGCGCGGTGCGCACCGTGCTGGACGCGCTTCCGGAACACGAGGCGGACCGGCTGCGCGGCGACGGCGCCACGAAACGGTTCGCGGGCTCGTCCCCGTCCGCCGTCCACGAGGGCTACGACGTCATGGACCTCTGCATGCTCGTGATCGACGGCAACCCGATGGTCGGCCCGCTCCTGGGCCCGGTGCGCGAACGCCTGCTGGCGGCCCCGGCGTCGACCCCGCGCGGAACGGGCCCCGTCGACCCCCGGCTGATCGTCCTGACCCGTGAGTACGGGGAACGGCAGCTGCCCGCCTTCCAGTTCGAGGCCGGGGACATGCCGTGGGAGGTCGTCCTGGAGGTGGCCGGCGTGCTGCGCCCCGACCGGGACCCCTGGGGCGCCGCGGACTGGTGGCTCTCCGCGAACGCGTGGACCGGCGCCCCGCCGGCCGGCCTTCTCGGGCAGGGGCGCGACCCCGAACTCCTCGGCGCCGCCCGCGCGCTGACCGTCACGGGCGGGGAGTGGTAGACCGTGCCCAAGTACCCGCCCCCCGAGGAACTGCCCGGTGAGCCCGGCCGTGCCACCCTGCCCGCCGGCACTCTCGTCCACCGCGTCCACAGCAGCCACCGCGACCCGGTCGCCTTCAACCCCGAGCCCGCGCACGCCTTCTACTACGGCGGACGCTTCGACAGCACCCCGTACGAGAAGTACGGCTACCTGTACGTCGGGTTCGGCGTCGGCGCCGCCGTGTGCGAGGTGCTGCTGCGTTCGCTCCCCTTCGACGGCGGCGGCGACGGCGGTACGCGCCTGCTCCCGCGGGCCGCCTTCGAGCGCCGCAGCCTGTCCTTCCTGCGCCTGGCCACCGATGTGGACGTGGTGCCGCTGATGTCCGGCAGGGACCTGGCGGCGGTCGCCCAGGACTCGTGGCTCGTGCACGCCGAGGGTGCGGACTACCCGCAGACCCGCGACTGGGGCCACTGGATCCGCCGCAGGACCGCGCCCTGGGCGCAGGGCTTCGTCTGGCCCTCCAAACGCGAACCCGCGGACCGGGTGGCCGTCCTGTTCGAGGACCGGTGCGGGACACCACCGCTCGAACCCACCGGAGCCCCCCGGATCGACTTCGGGACCGACGAGGGCGAGCGATGGCTGAACGGTGTCCTCGCCCCGTACCGCACACAGGCCGCGCCACGACAGCAGGAATGGATGCCCTAGTCATGCCGGGGAAGCCGTACGACCTCCAGGCCCTCACCTACGAGATCCAGCAGTCGCTCCTCGACGCCAGGACCGATGCCCAGGACCTCACCCGCGCCGCCGATCTCGTACTCGACCGGCTCGGCTGCGGCACGGCCGACGAGGCGTGGACGCGGCTGTACACCGACTGGCAGGCCCTGGAACGAGGGACCTTGATGTCCGGCATGCGCGCCGGACAGATCCTCGTCCTCCTTCCGACGCTGCGCTGGCACCAGTCGGTCGGAGGCCCGGACGAGGTGGACGAACTGCTGCGGGAGGCCGAGGCCCACGGCCCGGAGGGCCGCTGGAAGGCGACGGTCGTCGCCACGAACAGCATGTCCGGACTGCAACGGATCGAGACCCCCGCCGAGATGGAGGCGGCGATCGCCCAGATCGAGCAGAATCGCGACGCCTTCCCGGCCGGCAGCCGGGAACGCGACGCGCTCGACGCGACCCACGCCGGACTCCGGGCCCACCTCGCCCAGGTCGGAGGCGGCGAGGACGATTTCGACTCGGCCGTGGAGGACCTGGCGCGGCTGCGGAACTCGCCGGCCTTCGACGCCGGAACGCGCCTGGCCTTCGACGGGCAGCTCGCCGTGTTCCGCGGGCACCAGGCCGTCCGGAGCGAGGACGCGGACGCGCTCGCCCGGCAGGTCGGCGAGTTGGAGAAGGTCGTCGCCCGGCTGTCCCCCGACCACATGGACCGGGTCGGGCTGGAGGCCAACCTCGACATCGCCCGGGCCAACCTGGAGATCCTGCGCAGCCGGAGCACCGGAGGCGCCTTCCCGGACCACTCCGCGATGGTGGCCACCCCCGACATCGGCGAAGTACGGCGGCAGATCGCGCTGCTGCCGCGCGAGGGACAGATCGACCGGCTCGGCGAGGCGGGCATCAGCAGCGTCGGCCGGGCCATGTTCGCCGGCAACGCCCGCGGGGTCGTCGAGGCGACCCAACTGCTCCGGGACGCCCTGGACCTCCTCGAACCCGACGACGACCGCTGGATCCGCAACGCCCTCTCGCTCGGCTCCGCCCACTGCGCGCTGGGCGGGATGGCGTCGGTCCCGCGCGCCGACCGCCCCGGCCACCTCGACCAGGGCATCTCCTGGCTGAAGCACACCCTGCGCCTGGCCGGCGGCCCGGCGCACCCGCTGTGGAACACCATCGGGATGGCCCTGGCCTCGGGCTACCGGTTCCGCGGCGACAACCAGATGTTCAACACCCGCGCCACCCGCCTCAACCATGCCGAGTCCCGCCGCATCGGCCTCGACGCGATGCGCGCCGCCACCTGGAGCGTCCTCCTCCAGTCCGGTACGGTGCACGCCGCCGAGACCGGCCGCCGGGCCGGCGAGCAGGCGCTCGGCGTGGCCCGCTGGTGCCTGACCGACGGCGCCCACGACGACGCCGTGCGGGCCCTGGACGCCGGACGCGGCCTCGTCCTGCACGCGGCGACCGTCGCCGCCACCGTTCCCGACATGCTGGACGCCCTCGGCCAGTCCGGCCCGGCCGACGAGTGGCGGGCGGCGGGCGGTGTCGCACCCGAACCGGCTCCCGGGACCGTGCCCGCCGCCGCGCCCCCCGCCTCGGGCCCCTCCAGCCGGCTCCGGCGCCGGGTCCTCCAGGCACTCGCCGCGTCCCCGCACCGGCGGCGGCTGCTGGAGGTCCCCACCCTCACGGACATCGGCCGGGCGCTGCGTGCCATGGGCCGCACCGCGCTGGTCTATCTGGTGCCCGGCGGCGACGGCGTGCCCGGCACGGCGCTGATCGTCTCCGCCGACGGCACGGCCAGGGCACTCGAACTGCCCCGGCTCACCGTCACCGCCGACGAGCTGACGGGCTACCGGGCCGTCGGGGCCCCGGGCCGTACCGCCGGCGGACCCCCCGAGGCCCCGTCCCGGCCGCAGCCGACCATCCGGACCGAGGGCCGCGTCGCGCTGGAGCGGCTGTGCGACTGGGCGGGCAAGGCGGTGATGGAGCCGCTGCTCAAGGAAGTCTCCCGGGGCCGAAGGCCGGGCGGGATCCCGGCCCTGGTGCTGGTGCCGATGGCCGAACTGGGCGTCGTGCCCTGGCACGCCGCGCGGCTGCCCGACCGCCGCGGCACCCGGCAGTACGCATGCCACGAGGCGGAGATCTCGTACGCACCCTCCGCCCGGCTGCTGTGCGAGGTGGCCACCCGGCCCGCCGCCGACACCCGGCAGGCCCTCGTCGTCGGCGACCCGACCCGCGACCTCTTCCACGCGGGACAGGAGGCCGAGGCCATCTTCCGGGCCTGCTACCCGGACGGCGAACTCCTCGGCCCCGGCACCGCCACGCCCGCCGCCGTGACCGACTGGCTGGGCCGGCAGCGCGGCGGCGTGCTGCACCTGGCCTGCCACGGCGAGGTGCGGCAGGGCCGGCGGAACAGCGCGTACCTCAAGCTGTCCGGCGGGAACCTGAACGCCGAGGAACTGACCGAGGGCACCGCCCGCTACCCCCACCTGGAACTCGTCGTCCTGGCGGCCTGCAGCACCAACGTGTCCGGGCACGGCTACGACGAGGCGTACAGCCTGTCCACCGCGTTCCTCGTCGCGGGCGCGCGCTCGGTGCTCGGTTCGCTGTGGCCGGTGCCGGACGCGGCCACGTCCGTACTGATGTACATGACCCACCACTTCATGTGCCGGGCGGGCCGGACACCCGGACAGGCCCTGCGCGACACCCAGCTGTGGATGCTCGACAAGGGGCGCGGGGCGCCGGCCGGAATGCCCGCGAACATGGTTGCCCGCGTGCCGCTGATCGACGCCACCGACCCGACCGGCTGGGCGGGCTTCACGCACCTCGGATGGTGAGGTCGGGCAGCACGGTGCGCACCGGCACCACGACAGTGCCCCACCGGCCCACGTCCCCGGCCGGACCACCCGCGGTCCGGGGGCCCGTCAGCGGCGCGAGCCGCAGCACGGAGCCCGCGTCCCGGTCCGGCCGGCCCACGTCGCCGCGCTCCGCGCCAGGGGCGTCCGAAGACCAGGCCGGCAGCCGGAACGGGGCCACGTTCAGCTTATTCTCCGCGACGATCAGCCGCAGCCAGTCCCGGGCGAACGAACCCCGGACCAGGGAACGGCCGGGCGGCAGCCGTAGCCACACCGGCTCGCCGTGCCGTGCCGTCCCCGCGTGCCCGGACGCCACGAAGTCGCCCTCGAACAGGGCCGGCGAGCACGCATAGTCGTCGGCCAGATCCAGCAGTACGCACCACAGCGTGCGCGGGGAGTCGTTGTGGACCCGGACCCGCACCTGCGGCTCCTGCCCGCTCTGCGTGTACACGCAGACCACCTCGCCCGTCGCCGTGTGCCACAGGTCACCGACCAGTGGTTCGACCGTCACCCGCACCAGCGACGACAGCCAGGGGTCGGGGTTGTCGAGGTCCTTCAGCTGATGCCAACGGACGATGTGGGAAAGGCAGTCGACCACCCGGGCGGCATCGTCGGACGAACGCAGCGGCAGCGGGTCGACCGGATGCCCGTCGCCCCCGGTCACCCGGGCCAGGCCGCGCCCGACGTCCAGCCGCAGCGGCAGTCCCGGCCCGCCGGTGGACAGCATCGGCGCACCGGCCACGGCCGCCGTCATCATCCCGACGGCCGCCGGGTCGCCGACGACCGTCACCGCGGCCGGCGGGAACGCCGGCGCCGACGGATTCACCCCGTGCACCGTGGTGAGATCGTCCCGCCCCGGCGTCCAGCCGGCCGGCTCCACCAGCGACGACTCGGGGCGCAACTCCCGCACGACCACCACCCGCGGTTCGCCGGACCGCCCGCCGTCCGTCCCGACCAGGGTGAACTCCGCCCCCACGGCCCGCAGTCCGTGCACCTGGCCGCAGTTGACCTCCCACCCCGAGACCGTGTGCCGGAGCAGGAACGGGGGGACGGGCAGCGCGTCGCCGTGCAGGAAGCGCAGATGCTCCGGACCGTGCAGTTCGGGATGCTGCGCGTAATACCGGCTGCGCACCCGCTCCTCGGTGAGCGCGTGCGCCTTCCCGAACGTGGCCGCCGGGCCGAGCCGCCGCAGCGCGTGCACCAGTGAATGACTGAAGTACCCGCGCTGCTCGCCGTCCACCAGCGCCTCGTACGCGAGCTCCTGCTCCCGGCACGCGGCGAGCAGCACATGCCGAAGCGGCTCGGCGTTCTGCGCACCCGCACCGCGCGGAGCCCCGCTGCCGTCCGTGCGCCACCACGGCTGCCAGGCCACCTGGCGCGAGCGCGCACCGGGCGGCGGATCACGGGTGATCCCGCCGGAGTGGCAGCAGTCGAGCACGGCGACCACGTGCGCGCCGCGCGCCGCGATCTCGTCGAGCAGCGCCCCGAGTTCGGTGTCCTGGATCGGCTGACCGCCCGGGTCCAGGCTGTCGGCGCACACGAGCGCCTGACTGCGCCCGGTCGCCGTACGGGGATCGTCGCTCTCGTCCTCGCTGCCGTGCCCGCTGAACCACAACAGCGCCGTGTCGCCCGGACCGCTGCGCCCCAGATGCCCCCTGATGCCGTCGACCACCGCCGCCCTGGTCGCCGCCCTGTCGCGCAGCGGAAGGATCCGGAGACCGGAACCGCCGTGCTGCCGGAGCCAACTCTCCGCCTCCGTCACGTCGTTGACGCAACCGCCCAGCGGCTTGTCCGGATAGTCGTCGATGCCCACCAGGAGTGCGTACACGGTTCCCATGCGGTGATCCTGCCAGCCCGGCCGGGCCGGGGCGGGGCGATTCCGGGGCGATTGCCGGGCGGACGCGTACTGCTCGATGCGCGGCCGTCGCAATGGAGGTTGACTGCTGACGGAGATTCACCAAGATCGGATCCGCGGCACACCCGCCGCACGGTTCAGGAAGGAAGAACGGCGTGACTTTCGGGGGACACAATCCGTACGACCCGTCGTGGCGGCCGAACGGGCAGCCACCGCCACCACCGGGCGTACCCCCGCAGCCAGGGCCTCATCCCCACCCCGGGCCGTATCCGCCCCAGGGCCCGCCACCCTACCGCCCGTACGTCCCGCACCGCTCGCTGTGGCAGCAGTTCCGCGACGGCGACTGGCCCCCGCTGATGGAGGTGCTGCGTGCGCTGCCCATCCACGGGTGCGTGTGGGCCCTGCTGGTGTGCTGCTTCTGGCCCCTGCTCATGCTCGTCCTGGCCTACCCGCTGGCCCGCACCGCCCGCCGGCAGGCACACCTGAGGTTCCCCCCGCACGCGCACCGCCGCATCGTGGACCCGCAGGTGATGCGCGTGCAGCAGATCAGGGCCTGGGCCGCGCTGGCCACGTCGTTCCTGATCCTGCTCGTCTACGGTTCCGCGGCGGACTTCGCGGAGGTCCAGGAGCAGTACGCGCTCCGGCTCGCCTTCACCCCGTGGCTGCTGCTGCTCAGCGCGCCGCTGGTGATCCTGGTCCTGTTCCGGATCGCACCCGAGGCCGCGCGGCCGGGCATGCGCACACGTCTGCGCCCGGCGGTGCGCTCGGCCCTGATGTACTTCGGCGCGCTCACCTCGGTGCCGCTGCTGGCCACGGCCACGTTCCTCATCGGCCAGAACATGGAGGCCTACTTCTTCACCCCGTTCATCACGCTCGCCCTGGCCGCCCCGGTGGTGTGGATGCTGTTCTTCGTGCTGTTCGCCTCCCGGACGATGATCCGCACCGTGTTCGGCACCTCCGAGGTGCATGCCACGCTTCCGGCCCTGCTGACCGGGGTGCTGGTGTGGGAGCTGGCGGTCGTCAACCTGCTCATGAGCGGAATGCCGCCGGGCCCGCCATTCGTCCAGCTCTGCGCCGTGATAGGCGGACCGGCCTCGGTCTCGGCCGTCGCCTGGTGGGAGATCGACCGCCTGCGCACGAGGTACGGGGTGACCCTGCGGGGCCAGCAGCTGCCCTGAGAACCCGCCGGCCGGGCCGGGCCCGCTCCCTCAGCACTCGATGATGTTCACCGCGAGCCCGCCCCGCGCCGTCTCCTTGTACTTCACGCTCATGTCCGCGCCGGTCTCCTTCATGGTCTTGATGACCTTGTCGAGGGAGACCTTGTGGCTGCCGTCGCCGCGCAGCGCCATCTTCGCCGCCGTGACGGCCTTGACCGCGGCCATGCCGTTGCGCTCGATGCACGGGATCTGGACCAGACCGCCGACCGGGTCGCAGGTGAGGCCCAGGTTGTGTTCCATGCCGATCTCGGCGGCGTTCTCGACCTGCTCGGGGGTGCCGCCGAGGACCTCGGCGAGGGCGCCGGCGGCCATGGAACAGGCGGAGCCGACCTCGCCCTGGCAGCCGACCTCGGCGCCGGAGATGGAGGCGTTCTCCTTGAAGAGCATGCCGATGGCGCCCGCCGCGAGGAGGAAGCGGACGACGCCGTCCTCCTTCTCCGCCTCGGTGGCGCCGCCGGCCGCGAAGTTCATGTAGTAGTGCAGGACCGCCGGGATGATGCCCGCGGCGCCGTTGGTGGGGGCGGTGACGACCCGGCCGCCCGCCGCGTTCTCCTCGTTGACCGCCATCGCGTAGAGGGTGATCCACTCCATCGCGTGGGTCTGCGGGTCGCCCTCGGCCCGCAGCTGGCGGGCGGTGTTCGCGGCGCGGCGGCGGACCTTGAGGCCGCCGGGCAGGATGCCCTCGCGGGACATGCCGCGCGAGACACAGGCCTGCATGACGCGCCAGATGTCCAGCAGTCCCGAGCGGATCTCGTCCTCGGTGCGCCAGGCCTTCTCGTTCTCCAGCATCAGCGAGGAGATGGACAGCCCGGTGTCGTGGGCGAGCCGCAGCAGCTCGTCGCCGGTGCGGAAGGGGTGCTTGAGCACGGTGTCGTCGAGCACGATCCGGTCCTCGCCCACCGCGTCCTCGTCGACGACGAAGCCGCCGCCGACCGAGTAGTAGGTCTTCTCCAGGAGCACCTCGCCGTCGTGGCCGAAGGCCAGGACGGTCATGCCGTTCGCGTGGTACGGCAGGGCCTTGCGGCGGTGCAGGATCAGCTGCTCGTCGGCGTCGAAGTCGATCTCGTGCATACCGAGCAGGTTGATCCGGCCGGTGCTGCGGATCTGCTCCACCCGGTCGTCGGCGGACTCCACGTCGACGGTGCGCGGCGACTCGCCCTCCAGGCCGAGCAGTACGGCCTTGGGAGTGCCGTGGCCGTGACCGGTCGCACCGAGCGAGCCGTACAGCTCGGCGCGTATCGAGACGGTGTGGGCGATCAGCCCCTCGTTCTTCAGCCGGCGCGCGAACATACGGGCGGCGCGCATCGGGCCGACCGTATGGGAGCTGGACGGGCCGATGCCGATCGAGAACAGGTCGAAGACCGAGATGGCCACGGTGACTCCTCAAGGGGTTGGTAGACGTCGCTGTCTGCCGGGTGGTGCGGTACGGGCCGGGCGGCCCGGAGGGCGGGGGCATGGGACGGGGCACCGCGCTCACAGTTCAGTGTGCGCGGTGCCCCGCCCCAACGTGTTACCAGAACTTGTCCGGACTACTTCAGGCCGGGGTACAGCGGGAACTTCTCGGCCAGCGCGACGACGCGGGCCTTCAGGGCGTCCGCGTCGTACGAGGGCTTGAGGGCGGCGGCGATGATCTCCGCGACCTCGGTGAAGTCCTCGGCCCGGAAGCCGCGGGTCGCCAGGGCGGGCGTACCGATCCGCAGGCCCGAGGTGACCATCGGGGGCCGGGGGTCGTTCGGGATGGCGTTCCGGTTGACCGTGATGCCCAGCTCGTGCAGCCGGTCCTCGGCCTGCTGGCCGTCCAGCTCCGAGTTGCGCAGGTCGACGAGGACCAGGTGGACGTCCGTACCGCCGGACAGCACGGAGACACCGACCTCGGTGACGTCCGGCTGGACCAGGCGCTCGGCGAGGATGCGGGCGCCGTCCAGGGTGCGCTGCTGGCGCTCCTTGAACTCCTCGGTCGCCGCGACCTTGAACGAGACCGCCTTGGCCGCGATCACGTGCTCCAGCGGACCGCCCTGCTGGCCCGGGAAGACCGCCGAGTTGATCTTCTTGGCGAGCTCCTGGGTGGAGAGGATCACACCGCCGCGCGGACCGCCGAGGGTCTTGTGCGTGGTGGTCGTGACGACGTGGGCGTGCGGCACCGGGTTGGGGTGCAGCCCCGCGGCCACCAGACCGGCGAAGTGCGCCATGTCGACCATCAGGTACGCGCCGACCTCGTCCGCGATGCGGCGGAAGGCGGCGAAGTCCAGCTGACGGGGGTACGCGGACCAGCCGGCGACGATCAGCTTCGGCTTGGACTCCTTGGCGAGGCGCTCGACCTCGGCCATGTCCACGACGCCGGTCTCGTCGACGTGGTACGGGACCACGTTGTAGAGCTTGCCGGAGAAGTTGATCTTCATGCCGTGGGTCAGGTGACCGCCGTGGGCCAGGTTCAGGCCCATGATCGTGTCGCCCGGCTTGAGCAGCGCGAACATCGCGGCGGCGTTGGCCTGCGCACCGGAGTGCGGCTGGACGTTCGCGGCCTCGGCGCCGAAGAGCGCCTTGATGCGGTCGATGGCGATCTGCTCGACCACGTCGACGTGCTCGCAGCCGCCGTAGTAGCGGCGGCCGGGGTAGCCCTCGGCGTACTTGTTGGTGAGGACGGAGCCCTGGGCCTCCATGACAGCGACCGGAGCGAAGTTCTCCGAGGCGATCATTTCGAGGGTGGACTGCTGACGGTGGAGCTCGGCGTCGACGGCGGCGGCGACGTCCGGGTCCAGCTCGTGGAGGGATGAGTTGAGAAGCGACATCAGGTGGTCCCTTGGGGTCTTTAGTTGCCGGAGAACTCGGTGTACTCGTCGGCGGAGAGCAGGTCCTCCGGCTCCTGCGCGACGCGTACCTTGAACAGCCAGCCGCCTTCGAAGGGAGCGGAGTTCACCAGCGACGGGTCGTCCACGACGTCCTGGTTCGCCTCGGTGACCTCGCCGGTCACCGGGGAGTACAGGTCGCTGACCGACTTGGTCGACTCCAGCTCACCGCAGGTCTCGCCCGCGGTCACCGTGTCACCGACCGCGGGGAGCTGGGCGTAGACGACGTCGCCGAGCGCGTTGGCCGCGTACTCGGTGATGCCGATCGTGGCCACACCGTCCTCGACGGCCGACAGCCACTCGTGCTCCTTGCTGTAACGCAGCTGCTGGGGGTTGCTCATGACCTGAATTCTCCTGTACGCGGGGGAGTGCTGATGAACGGTGGTCTTACGGTGTGAGACGCGACTGCGTCACTTCTCGATGAGCGCCGACGTCACTTCTGGCGCTTGTAGAACGGCAGTGCCACGACCTCGTACGGCTCGTGGGTGCCGCGGATGTCCACCGCGACGCCCTCGGCACCGGGCGTGGCGTGCGCGGCGTCGACGTACGCCATGGCGATCGGCTTGCCCAGGGTCGGGGACGGGGCGCCGGAGGTGACCTCCCCGACGACCTGGGCGCCGGCTCCGCCCACGGCGACCACGGGGTAGCCGGCGCGCGGCACCCGGCGGCCCTCGGCGACCAGGCCGACCAGCTTGCGCGGCGGAGCGGTCTCGGCGCGCTCGGCGGCGGCCTCAAGGGCCTTGCGGCCGACGAAGTCGCCCTCCTTCTCGAACTTCACGACCCGGCCGAGACCGGCGTCGAAGGGGGTGAGCTCCGTGGTCAGCTCGTGCCCGTACAGCGGCATGCCCGCCTCCAGGCGCAGCGTGTCGCGGCAGGAGAGCCCGCACGGGATCAGGCCGCGGGAGGCGCCCGCCTCGGTCAGCGCCTGCCACAGCCGCTCGGCGTGCTCGGGGGCGACGAACAGCTCGAAGCCGTCCTCGCCGGTGTAGCCGGTACGGGCGATCAGCGCGGGGACACCGGCGACCGTGCCCGGCAGACCGGCGTAGTACTTCAGGCCGTCCAGGTCGGCGTCGGTGACCGAGGCCAGGATGGCGGGGGACTCCGGGCCCTGGACGGCGAGCAGTGCGTACGCGTCCCGGTCGTCGCGCACCTCGGCGTCGAAGCCCTCGACGCGGGCCGTCAGCGCGTCCAGCACGATCTGGGCGTTGCCCGCGTTGGCGACGACCAGATACTCGGCCTCCCCCAGCCGGTAGACGATCAGGTCGTCCAGGATGCCGCCGTCCTCGGCGCAGATCATCGTGTAGCGCGCCCGGCCCACGGCGACGGTGCCGATGTTGCCGACCAGCGCGAAGTTCAGGAAGGCCGCGGCCGCGGGGCCGGTGACGGTGATCTCGCCCATGTGCGACAGGTCGAAGAGGCCGGCCCTGGTGCGCACCGCGTTGTGCTCGTCGCGCTCGCTGGCGTACCGCAGGGGCATGTCCCAGCCCGCGAAGTCGGTCATGGTCGCGCCCAGCGAACGGTGCAGGGCATCGAGGGCGGTGAGGCGGGGGGCGGTGCTCATGGATATGGCTCCCAGGGCATGACGACGAGGACGATCCCTCCCCATCTGTCATCGGAACCTGAGAGGTTCGCCGAGACCCCCTGGAAGGGTTCGGCTTGCACCTTGGGTGGAGCCGCGAAGCGGCCCGCTTTTCAGATCTGCCTCATCCACGCGGTACGGGGCCTGAGAGATTCAAGGGAGGAACTTGCTCCTTCGGCGCCCGGCACAGGTAGTGACCGGAACTCTCCCGCGCGGATTCGAACGGCCTTTATGCAGTTGGCCGGGCCATCATCGCACGCATCGGGCCGGAGTGGGGCCCCGGTCCCCCGCCGGAAATCACCGGCGTGGACGGTTGTGCCGCATTACCTTTTCTTTACACTTCAGGGGCATACGTGGGGTGATCCGACAGGGGGAGGGCGATGACGTTGCAGCGGTACGCGACGACCGCAGGGTTCGCGCACGGGGCGATGCCCGCACAGCCGGGGGCCCCGGCCCGGGAGATGTCGGGCCCGCGCGCGCCCGTCGTGCGGGATCTGCGGGAGCGGGCCGGGCGCAGCCCGCGCGCCCTGCGGTTCGCGGCGGGCGACGTGGTCGTGGTCTCCGGGCTGCCCGGCAGCGGCAAGTCGACGCTCATCCGGCGCGCGGTGACGACGGCGCACGCCATCGACTCCCAGGACACCCGGGACCGCTGGGCGCGGTCCGTGCCCCGGTTATTCCCGTACGCCCTCTACCGCCCGCTCGTCCGTGCCGCCCACTACTGGGGGCTGTGGCGGGTGCTGCGTTCCGGGGAGTCCGTCGTCGTCCACGACTGCGGGACGCAGTCCTGGGTGCGCGGCTGGCTGGCCCGGGACGCGCGGCGCCGGGGCCGGGCGCTGCGTCTGGTCCTGCTCGACGTCACGCCCGAGACCGCGCGGGAGGGCCAGCGCGAGCGCGGACGCGGCGTATCGGGATACGCCTTCGCCCGGCACCGCAGGGCGGTGGGCAGGCTGCTGCGGGCGACGGAGAAGGGGCTGCTGCCGCCCGGGTGCGGCTCGGCGGTGCTGCTGGACCGGGAGGCGGCGGGGCGGCTCGCCCGGATCGAGTTCGCCGACGGGCCGCCCGGCGGTCGGTAGCGGGGCGGGGGCGCTTCGGGGCCGGGCGTTAATCTTCTGCCGGAAAGCTTGGGCGAGAAGGGGAAGCAGTGGACGTTCCGGCGCAGGTCCAGTCCCATCCGCAGGGCGGATGGCCGGGCAATGAGCTCGAAGAAGTGCTGATGGCCTCGGTGGGCAGCCCGGAGGCGGGCGGACGGCTCGTCGAGGTGCTCGGCCGCAGCCAGGTCTGGGTGCCGCTGCCCAACGGCGGCGGTCCGGACTCGGGGGCCCTGGACCTGCCGACGACGGAGATCGAGGGCGCCCCGTACGTCCCGGTCTTCAGCTCCGAACAGCAGTTCCTCGCCTGTGTCGGCGCCCACATGTCCTTCACCGTCGCGCCCGCCCGCGACTTCGCCCGCGGACTGCCCCCGCAGCTCGGCATCGCGGTGAACCCGGGCGGCGCGGTCGGGATGCCGCTGCCGCCGCCCGCCGTGGCCGAACTCTGCCGGGCCGGGCGCACCCCGCTGGACGGGCCGGCCGGCGGCGGCAGGGTCCGGCTGTACGAGCCGGACTGGAAGGAGGAGCCGGTCGACTTCCTGGCCGCCGCGGCCGGCGAGTTCGAGGAGAGCGGTGTGGTGCTCTCCGCCCGCCGGGCGCTCGCCAGCATCGAGGGCGGCGACCCCGTCCTCTTCGTCGGCGTCGAGTTCTCCACCTGGGACGGCGCGGGGCGCAACGCGCCGATGGACGCCCTCGGCCGCGCACTGGGCCGGGTCGAGGTTCCCTGGCCGGTCAATCTCGTACTGCTCGACGTGGCACAGGACCCGGTCGGCGACTGGATGCGCGAGCGGATACGGCCGTTCTACCAGCGAGCGGGCATATAGAACCCGGCGCGGGCCCCCGCCGGGCACCGGTGGGGAACACCGCTCGGACCCATGACGTCAAGTCGGTGTCAGGACCGGCGCATAAGCTGGTTTCATGGCTGGTGCCTCGGCATCATGCCGCACCCGTGTGCCCGGGGCGGCGGGCCGACACAGTGGATCGAAGAGGGGCGGGACCAGGTGAGTGCGTCAGGCACCGCGGCGGCCGGGCAGGTCGAGCACATGCTGCGCCAAGTGACGCCCGGGCGCTACGACGCGTACGAGGCGCTGCTGCAGGCCCTCGCGGGCGGCCGGATCTGGATGCTCCTCTGGCAGGGCCAGGCGGGCTCGCCCGACGCCCAGTACGGGAACATGGAGGTCGACGGCCTCGGCTACGCCCCCTGTGTGACCTCCGCCCAGGAGCTCTCGGCCAGCGGCTGGAACCGCGCCCATGAGCTGGTCGACGGCCGGGACATCGCCCGCACCCTCTTCCCCGACCGCTGGGGCATCTGGCTCAACCCGCACGCCCCGGGCGGCGGCGTGGGCGTCCCCTGGCTCGATCTGCGCCGGATCGCCACCGGCCTCGACCGGATGCCCGCCGGCCCGCTCCGGCTCACCGAGCCGGCCATCGAGATCCCGCAGTTCTACGCCCTGCTCACGCAGAACGCCCACCACACCCCGGCGATCCGCTCGCTGCGCCGGGCCTGGGTGCAGCCCGCCCTCGGCGTCCCGTACCTCACCATCGGCCTCGACCTCTACGACACGAGCCCGCCCGCGGTGGACGCGGCGCGCGCGATGATGCAGCAGTCGGTCTCCGCCGTCCCGGAGGGGCTGCCCGTCTCCACCGTCGCGATGTCCGACGAGTACGACCCGGTCGCGATGTGGCTGCGGGCCAACGCCCGCCCGTTCTACGACCGCGAGGCACACGCCCCGGCGGCCCCCGTCGCGGGCTACGGCTACCCGCCGCAGAGCGCGTACTGACCCTCCCGGACACCCGGTCGCGCGTCCCGCACCGGGCGGCCGACGCGCCTTCCCGCCGCCCGTAAAGGGGCGGTTCGCTCCCGGAAGCCCGAATGCGGCCGTACGTCCCCGATATCCGGAACGCGGCCATGGGGCGCCAACTCCCCGAATGTGAAAGCGCGTTCATCCGCGCCGCGGCCCACCGGGCCGCCCATGTCCGAGATTTCCGTGCTCGGCACAACTCATGGTGAATGCGTCGTGAATCCGCGCGCATGCCCCCCTTCCATATCAACTGACCTGTGTTCGGCGGGCGTTCACATCCGTCCGGATAACGGAACACCCCAGAGCGCATCACGGTTAGGCATCCATTCGCCTGTCGGTATGGCTACCAGTCGTAACGGCAATGAAGACTCCCGCAGCAAGGGCGTCTTGCCGCCTCTGCGTACGACTGACTGATCGCGCCGCCACAGCGGCCAGTTCGGCCCGGCCACCGCCGGTTGAGAGGGGTCCTTGCCACGATGACGGCACCACTGCACGAGCCGACCAAGGAAGCGGATCCGATCGCGGCCGGCGGTCCCGCAGTCGACTCCGGGGTGAAGAAGGTCGAGGGACGGTCGCTCAAGCAGATCGCCTGGAACCGCCTGAAGCAGGACAAGGTCGCTCTGACGGGTGGCATCGTTGTCCTCGTCCTGATCGTGGTGGCCGTCTTCGCGCCGCTGATCGTGAACCTGTTCGGGCACCCGCCGAACGAGTTCCACCAGGACCTGCTCGACCCGCTGACCAATCTGCCCACGGGCAGCCTCGGCGGCGTGAGCGGCGACTACCTGTTCGGCGTCGAGCCCAACAAGGGGCGCGACATCTTCAGCCGGATCGTCTACGGCGCCCGGATCTCGCTGCTCGTGGCGTTCCTGGCGGCCCTGGTCGCCGTCGCCCTCGGCACCCTCTTCGGGATCATCGCCGGCTACTTCGGCGGCTGGGTGGACGCGGTGATCAGCCGGGTCATGGACGTGCTGCTCTCCTTCCCGCAGCTCCTCTTCATCATCTCCCTGGTCTCGGTCCTCCCCGACGACCTGCTCGGGCTCACCGGCAGCGGCGTGCGCATCGCCGTACTCGTCGCCGTCATCGGCTTCTTCGGCTGGCCCTACGTCGGACGCATCGTCCGCGGGCAGACGCTCTCGCTGCGCGAGCGCGAGTACGTGGAGGCGGCGCGCAGCCTCGGCGGCGGGCGGACGCACATCCTCTTCCGCGAGCTGCTGCCCAACCTGGTGGCGCCGATCACCGTCTACGCGACGCTGATGATCCCCACCAACATCCTCACCGAGGCGGCCCTCAGCTTCCTGGGTGCCGGTGTCCGGCCGCCGACCGCCTCCTGGGGCGGGATGCTGCGGGACGCGCTGGAGACGTACGAGCACGACCCGATGTTCATGGTCTTCCCCGGCGTGACGATCTTCATCACCGTGCTGGCCTTCAACCTCTTCGGGGACGGGCTGCGCGACGCCCTGGACCCCAAGGGGACCCGATAACCCACGACTTGCCCCTGCCGCATCGTCAGGTGGCTTTTCCCATGGTTCTCCGGCAAGCAACGGCCTGGGACCGCGATCTCGGAGGTTACGAGAAAATGTCCACAGTTACCTCGAAACGACGGCTCACCGCTGGTGCGGCCCTCGTGGTCGCGGCGCTGATGACCACCACGGCGTGCGGCGGCGGCGACGACAGCGAAGGCGGCGGCAAGTCGAAGGGCGCCGGCTTCAACGCCGCGTTCAACAAGGTCGCCAACCCGTCCACCAAAAAGGGTGGAACGCTGAAGATGGTCGGCAAGCAGGACCTCGACTCCGCCGACCCCCAGCGTGCCTACTACGGCATGGCCTGGGACTTCATGCGCTTCTACACCCGCCAGCTGGTCAGCTACGACACCAAGCCGGGTGCGGGCTCCACCAAGCTGGTCGGCGACCTGGCCACCGGCCCCGGTGAGATCACCGACGGCGGCAAGACCTACACGTACAAGCTGCGTGACGGCATCACCTGGGAGGACGGCTCGAAGCTGACCTCCAAGGACGTCAAGTACGGCATCGAGCGCATCTGGGCGACGGACACCATCACCGGTGGCCCGCAGTACCTCAAGCAGACGCTGGACCCCAAGGGCGAGTACAAGGGCCCCTACAAGGACAAGTCCGCGGACAAGCTCGGTCTCAAGTCGATCGAGACGCCCGACGACAGCACCATCATCTTCAAGCTGCCCAAGCCCAACGGTGACTTCGAGCAGTTCCTCGCCATGCCGTCCGGCACGCCCGTGAAGGCGGACAAGGACACCGGCGCCAAGTACACCCAGCGCCCGTTCTCCTCCGGCCCGTACAAGTTCGAGTCGTACAAGCCGGGCAAGAGCATCGTGCTCGTGCGCAACGACAAGTGGCAGAAGGCCTCCGACCCGCTGCGCGCCGCGCTCCCGGACAAGGTCACCGTGACGATCTCCGCCAACCTGGAGGAGAACGACAAGAAGCTGATGGAGGGCGACTACGACGTCGACCTCAACGGCACCGGCATGACCCAGTCCGGCCGCGTCACCGCCGTCCAGGACCACAAGGACAGCGTCGACAACATGCAGACGTCCTTCGTCCGCTACGTCGCGCTCGTCCACACCGCGAAGCCGCTGGACGACGTCCACTGCCGCAAGGCTGTCTTCTACGCCACCGACTTCGCCGGTCTCCAGCAGACCCGCGGTGGTGAGATCGCCGGTGGTGCGATCGCCAACAGCACCCTGCCGGTCTCCATCAAGGGCCACAGCGACTACGACCCGTACGGCGTCCTCGCCCGCAAGGGCAAGCCGGACCTGGCCAAGGCCAAGGACGAGCTGAAGCAGTGCGGTCACCCGACCGGCTTCTCCACCAAGCTCACCGCCCGCAACAACAACCCGGGCGAGGTCGACACCGCCGAGGCGCTCCAGGAGCAGCTCGGCAAGGTCGGCATCAAGGTCGAGGTCGACCCGCTCGACGGCGCCGAGGCGTCCAGCATCACCGGCTCGCCGTCCGTCGTGAAGAAGCGCGGCTACGGCATGACGATGAGCGGCTGGGGCCCGGACTTCCCGTCCGGCCAGGGCTTCGGCCAGCCGCTGTGGGACAGCCGGTTCCTCTCGGACACCGGTAACTACAACGAGTCCCAGATCAAGGACCCGCAGATCGACAAGCTCTTCGACAACGCGATCGCGGAGACCGACCCGGTCAAGGCCGGCGAGATCTACAAGGCTCTCGACAAGCGGATCCTCGACCAGGCCGACTGGATGCCCTTCATCTACGAGAAGAACATCACCTGGCGCGGCAGCCGTCTGACGAACGCCTACATGTCCGACGCCTACAACGGCCGTTACGACTACGTCTCGCTCGGCGTCGTCAAGTAGCCGCTGTAGTCAACAGCATCTGCAGTCAACCCGGTTGACTGTTCCACCGCCGGGCCGCACACAGTGCTTGCTTATCTCATCCGGCGCCTGTTCGCCGTAGTCATCATGGTGCTCGTCGTACTGCTCGCGACGTTCACCATCTTCTTCATGCTGCCCAAGTGGGCGGGTCAGGACGTCGCAGTCCTCTTCGCCGGCAAGGCCACGGGTGTCGAGCAGCTCCAGGGCATCCGGATCAAACTGGGTCTCGACGACCCCCTCCTCGTCCAGTTCTGGGACTTCGTCAAGGGCATCCCGATGGGACGCGACTACGCGAACGGTGCCGATGTCACCCACTGCGCCGCGCCCTGCTTCGGCTACTCCTTCCGCACGGAGGTCCCCGTCTGGACCACCCTCAAGGACGCGCTGCCCGTGACCGGCGCGCTCGCCGCCGGTGCCTGCGTGCTGTGGCTCCTCGGCGGTGTCGCCACCGGCGTGGTGTCCGCGCTCCGGCGCGGCACGATCTGGGACCGCGCCGCGATGACCACGGCGCTCGCCGGCGTCTCGCTGCCGATCTTCTTCACCGGCATGGTCGCCATGGGCCTGTTCGTGCACAACTTCGGCTGGGTCCACATCGCCGACAACCTCTCCACGGACGACGGCATCGGCACCTGGTTCCAGAGCCTGATCCTGCCGTGGATCGTGCTCGCCTTCCTGAACGCCGCGATGTACGCCCGCCTCACCAGAGCCACCATGCTCGAAGTGCTCGGCGAGGACTACATCCGCACCGCCCGCGCCAAGGGCCTGGGCGAGGGCACCGTCATCACCCGGCACGCCCTGCGCTCCGCGATGACTCCGATCCTCACCGTCTTCGGTCTGGACATCGGCGTGCTCCTCGGTGGCGCCGTCCTCACCGAGTCCACGTTCAACCTGCCCGGGCTCGGGCTCGCCGCGGTCCAGGCGATCAGCAACAAGGACCTGCCGGTGATTCTCGGCGTCACCCTGTTCGCGGCCCTCGCGATCGCCGTCGCCAACCTCGTCGTCGACATCATGTACGCCGTCATCGACCCGCGAGTGAGGCTGGGATGACCGAACTGCACAAGAGCGGTGCCGCGCTGGGCGAACCCTCCCCGGCCGGCTCACCCGCTCCCACCGCCTTCCTCGAAGTGCGCGACCTCAAGGTGCACTTCCCGACCGACGACGGCCTGGTCAAGTCCGTCGACGGACTCAACTTCCAGCTGGAGAAGGGCAAGACCCTCGGGATCGTCGGCGAGTCCGGCTCCGGCAAGTCCGTCACCTCGCTGGGCATCATGGGCCTGCACACCACGGGCCAGTACGGCAAGCGCAAGGCGCAGGTCTCCGGCGAGATCTGGCTGGACGGCAAGGAGCTGCTGTCCGCCGACCCCGACGAGGTGCGCAAGCTGCGCGGCCGCGACATGGCCATGATCTTCCAGGACCCGCTGTCCGCGCTGCACCCGTACTACACGATCGGCAAGCAGATCGTGGAGGCGTACCGGGTCCATCACAGCGTCGACAAGAAGACCGCCCGCAAGAGGGCGGTCGAGATGCTCGACCGGGTCGGCATCCCGCAGCCCGACAAGCGCGTCGACAGCTACCCGCACGAGTTCTCCGGCGGTATGCGCCAGCGCGCGATGATCGCCATGTCGCTGGTCAACAACCCCGAGCTGCTGATCGCCGACGAGCCGACGACCGCGCTGGACGTCACCGTCCAGGCGCAGATCCTCGACCTGATCCGGGACCTGCAGAAGGAGTTCGGCTCCGCGGTCATCATCATCACCCACGACCTGGGCGTCGTGGCCGAGCTCGCCGACGACATCCTGGTGATGTACGGCGGGCGCTGCGTGGAGCGCGGACCGGCCGAGAAGGTGTTCTACGAGCCCCGGCACCCCTACACCTGGGGCCTGCTGGGCTCGATGCCGCGCCTCGACCGCGACCAGACCGACCGGCTCATCCCGGTCAAGGGTTCCCCGCCGTCGCTCATCAACATCCCGTCGGGCTGCGCCTTCAACCCGCGCTGCCCGTACGCGGACGTGCCCAAGGACGACGTCACCCGCACCGTACGGCCCGAGCTCCAGGAGGTCGGCGGCCGGCACTGGGCGGCCTGCCACATGTCGCCGGAGCAGCGGGAGCGTATCTGGACCGAAGAGATTGCGCCCAAGCTGTGAGCGAGGACAAGGCCGTGACGAGCGAGGACAAGGGCGTCGACGTTCCGGCGCAGAGGTCGGCCGGTGACACCGCCTCCCGCGAGGTGCTGCTCAAGGTGACCGGGCTGCAGAAGCACTTCCCCATCAAGAAGGGGCTGCTGCAGCGCAACGCCGGTGCGGTGAAGGCCGTCGACGGGATCGACTTCGAGGTGCGCTCGGGCGAGACCCTGGGCGTCGTCGGCGAGTCCGGCTGCGGCAAGTCGACGATGGGCCGGCTGATCACCCGGCTGCTCGAACCCACTGCGGGGAAGATCGAGTTCGAGGGGAGGGACATCACGCACCTCGGCGTGGGCGGCATGCGCCCGATGCGCCGGGACATGCAGATGATCTTCCAGGACCCGTACTCCTCGCTGAACCCGCGGCACACGATCGGCACGATCGTGGGCGCCCCCTTCAAGCTTCAGGGCGTCACGCCGGACGGTGGCGTCCGCAAGGAGGTGCAGCGGCTGCTGGAGGTCGTGGGCCTGAACCCCGAGCACTACAACCGCTATCCGCACGAGTTCTCCGGCGGTCAGCGCCAGCGCATCGGGATCGCCCGCGCACTGGCGCTCAACCCCAAGATGGTCGTGGCGGACGAGCCGGTGTCGGCGCTGGACGTGTCGATCCAGGCGCAGGTGGTGAACCTGCTCGACGACCTCCAGAGCGAGCTGGGCCTCACGTACGTGATCATCGCCCACGACCTGTCGGTGGTCCGGCACGTCTCGGACCGGATCGCGGTGATGTACCTCGGCAAGATCGTGGAGCTCGCCGACCGCGAGTCGCTCTACAGGGCGCCGATGCACCCGTACACGAAGGCGCTGCTCTCGGCGGTCCCGATTCCGGACCCAAAGCGCCGGTCGGTCAAGAGCGAGCGGATCCTGCTCAAGGGCGACGTGCCCTCGCCGATCTCGCCGCCCAGCGGCTGCCGCTTCCACACCCGGTGCTGGAAGGCGACGGAGGTCTGCAAGACGCAGGAACCGCCGCTGGCCGAGCTGAAGACCGGGCACCAGGTGGCCTGCCACCACCCGGAGAACGCGCCCGACCAGGTGCCCGGCGAGACGGTGACCGCGGCGGCGCGCGAGGCGATCCAGATCGTCGGCGTGCAGAAGCCGGAGGCCGCCGAGGCGAGCGGGGCGGAGGGTGGCTCCTCCTCGCCCGATACGCCGGAGGACAGCACGAAGGAGTAGTACCGGCACAATTGCCCGGTGCTCAACGAACTGTTCACGCCCTCCGTCCAGCATGCGCTCGACATCGTCGGAATCTTCGTCTTCGCGATCTCCGGCGCTCTGCTCGCCGTACGCAAGAACTTCGATGTCTTCGGCATCGCGGTGCTCGCCGAGGTGACCGCGCTGGGCGGAGGGCTGTTCCGTGACATCGTCATCGGGGCGGTCCCGCCCGCGGCGTTCACGGATCTCGGCTACTTCACCACCCCGCTGCTCGCCGCCGTCCTGGTGTTCTTCATGCACCCGCACGTCGAGCGGATCCAGGTCGGCGTCAATGTCTTCGACGCGGCGGGCCTGGGACTGTTCTGCGTCACCGGCACGGTCAAGGCGTACGACTACGGCCTGGGGCTCACCGCGTCGGCGGCCCTCGGTCTCGCCACCGCGGTCGGCGGCGGTGTGCTGCGTGACGTGCTGGCCAACGAGGTGCCCTCGCTGCTGCGCTGGGACCGCGACCTGTACGCGGTGCCCGCCATCGTCGGCGCCGCGATGACCGTCCTCTGCATCCGCTTCGACACGCTCAACGCGTTCACCAGCGGCACCGCCGTGATCGTCGCCTTCGTGCTGCGGCTGCTGGCGATGCGCTACCACTGGCGGGCCCCGCGCGCCTACAACCGGAAGTCCGCGTCGGCCGAGGAGAGCCCGGCGGCCACCTGAGACACGTCCCGTCCGGCACGGCACGGCCAGGCCGGCTGACATATTCCGGCCAAAAAGCTACCGCTCAGTAATACAATCGGTGTACGGTGCATCGCATGGCACAGGCAGCAGAGCAGGCAGCGCGGACCGGACAGGCGACCATCGGGGACAGCGAGTTCGACCGCGACACCGCCGTCACCCTTCGCGAAGAAGGCGTCTACGACGCCGAACTCTCCGCCGGATGGACGATCATCCACGCCGTCAACGGCGGATATCTGCTGGCCATGCTGGGCCGCGCGCTCGGCCAGGCCCTGCCGCACCCGGACCCCTTCTCCGTCTCGGCGCACTACCTCACCGCCTCCGTCCCCGGCCCCGCGGTGATCCGGACCCAGACCGTCCGTACCGGCCGCACCCTCTCCACCGGTCAGGCCTCCCTCTTCCAGTTCGCGCAGGACGGTACGGAGGTCGAGCGCATCCGGGTCATCGCCACCTACGGCGACCTGGACGGACTGTCCGACGAGGTCCGTACGTCGGCGAAGCCGCCGGCTATCCCGCCGATGGAGTACTGCCTCGGCCCGGGCGACGGCCCCGCCCCGATTCCCGGCAGCTCCGCCATCACCGGACGGCTCGACATCAAGCTCGACCCGGCGACGGTCGGCTGGGCCGTCGGCGCACCCTCCGGCAAGGGCGAGATGCGCGGCTGGTTCGGCCTCTCGGACGGCCGCGACGCCGACCCGCTCTCGCTGCTGCTCACCGTCGACGCGCTGCCGCCCACCTCGTTCGAGCTGGGTCTCAAGGGCTGGACGCCCACCATCGAGCTCACCACTCACATCCGCTGCCGCCCGGCCCCCGGCCCGCTGCGCGTCTCCATCACCACCCGCAACCTCGCGGGCGGCTTCCTGGAGGAGGACGCGGAGGTCTGGGACAGCGCGGACCGGCTGGTGGCCCAGTCCCGCCAGCTGGCCCGCGCACCGCGCTCCTGACGGCCGGCCGCGGCCGGGGCGGGGCACGGGCGAGGGCGGCGGACGCGAGAAGCTGGTGAGGTGAAATCCGACCGGCTGCTCTCGATCCTCCTGCTGCTCCAGACCCGCGGTCTGGTGCCCGCCACCGAGCTGGCCGAGCGCCTCGAAGTCTCCGTACGCACCATCTACCGCGACATCGAGGCGCTGTCCGCCTCCGGCGTCCCGGTCTACGCCGAGCGTGGGCGGCACGGCGGCATCGCGCTGCTGCCCGGGTTCCGCACCGATGTCACCGGGCTCACCGCCGACGAGGCCCGTGCCCTCTTCGTCCTCGCCGCCGAGGGCGCCCATGCCGCGCTCGGCCTCGACGAGGCGCTCGGCTCCGCGCTGCGCAAGGTGATGGCCGCCCTGCCCGAACCGCACCGGCCCGCCGCCGAGCTGACCAGCAGGCGGATCCTGGTCGACCCGGTGCGCTGGATGAGCGGCCCGCAGCCGGCCGTCGACGTGGCCGAACTCCACGACGCCGTCCTCGCCGACCGGCGGTTGCGGCTGGACTACCGCCACAGCGGGACGAGCACCCCGCGCACCTACACCGTCGATCCGTACGGCCTCGTCGTGAAGGCAGGCGTCTGGTACCTGGTGGCGGACCGGGACGGGGTGCCCCGGCTCTTCCGGGCCGACCGGGTGCGCCGGGCCGGCCTCATGGACGAACCGGTCGTACGACGGCCCGGGGTGGAGCTCGTGGACCTGTGGGGCGCCCTGCGCCGACAGGTCGAGGAACGGCCGGGGCGGGTGCGGCTGTTGGTACGCGTGCACCGCTCCCGGCTCGATCTGTTCGTGCGCCTGCACGGCGGGGCGGGCGAGACCGGAGACGGGCGCGGGGAGTGGCTGCGGGCCGAGCTGGCCGTGGACTCGGTCGAGTGGGCCCGCGCCCTGCTCTCCTTCGGCCCGAACGCAGAAGTGATCTCGCCGCCCGAGGCACGGGACGTCCTGCTGCGTCACGCGATGGCGGTCGTGGAGCTGTACGGGGATGCGGGCGGGCGCTGAGAGGCGGGTGCGGCCTATGGGGTGGCGGTGCCGTCCGTGCCGTCCAGCCAGTGCCGCCGGCCGAGGTTGATCAGCCTCAGCCGACGGCGGGCCACCCGGGCCACCTCCTGCTCGCCGCCCGGTCCCGCGTCCAGCAGCGCCGACGTGGTGATCACCATGAGGTCGACATAGAGACCTCCCAGCATCAGCAGGTCCTCCTCGCTCCACCCCCCGGACTGCGGTTCCCCGGCGATGGCCGCCGCCATCTCCTCGGCGAAGAGCCGCAGTTGGGCCGCTATGGCCTCGCGGACCGGGCCGACGCCGCCATGCTGCTCACGGGCGATGAAGCGGAAGTGGGCGGGCTGCTCGCAGACATGGCGCAAGGTCAGCTCGACGCTGCGGTCCAGACGCTCCTCGCTGGCACCGGTCTCGGCGAGCGTCGCGGCGATCATGCCGTGCAGGCTGCCCAGCGCCTCCTCGACGAGCGCCACACCGAGCGCCGCCGTGTCGTCGAAGTGCCGGTAGAAGGCGGTGGGCGTGACGCCCGCGGCCCGGGTCACCTCGCGCAGCCCGAGGCTGCTGAGGCTCTGGTGCTCCAGGAGTCCGAGTGCGGCATCCAGCAGCGCCTGACGGGTTCTCAGTTTCTGGGCCCGGCGGATGCCGACGGTGTGACTCATGCCATTCAGTAAACAACTGTTCTCCGGAGCGGGAAAGTGTCGTGCGGGTCTAGACTGAGCAGTCAGTGAACAGTCGTACTCTCAAATGCTCGTCGAGAGCTCGCAGAAAGGCTGAACATGCTCGCCCTCGTCGCCGCCCTGCTCCTGCTGGGGGTCGTGCTCGGAGCGGTGGTCCAGATCCCGCTGCCGCTGACCTTCGCGCTCGCCGCTGTGATCGGCTGCTGGCTGCTGATCTTCGCCGTGCGGGAACGGACCTGCGCGCAGCGCCGTTCGCGCTGACCGCCCCTCCAGCCGTCGTCCCGGTCGTCGTCCCGACCCCGACCGTCGTCCCGGCCGCAGTTCCGGTCGTCGTCCCGACCGCAGTTCCGAAGGAGCCCGCACCATGACACTCACCGCATCGGTCCACTGCCGCGCAGCGGACGACGGGCCGGCCGTCGAGGAAGGGGCCGGAACCGGCCCTCGGTCCGGCCCGGAGCCCGTCCCCGAGTCCGTGGTTGCCGCCGCGGCCGAATCCGGCGACCGCAGCGCCCGGACCCGGGACGCCGACGGGCTGGCCGTCGCCTCGTTCGTGCTGGGGCTCGTCGGTCTGCTGGTGATGAACATCCTGCTCGGCCCGGCCGCGATCGTCATGGCGGTGCTCGCGCTCGTACGCTCCACTTCCCGCCGCGGCCGCGCCCTCCTCGGGCTCGCGCTGGGCATCGCCGACCTCGTGGTGCTGGCCTGCCTGGTCACCGGCTCCTCCACCGTGTCCTGGAACTTCGCCGGCTGACGCGGTACCCGTACGACCGGCAGGACGCGGCCCGCCGCTCACGGCCGGCCGCATGCGGGAGCCGCCACGCACGACCGGATCGGACTCCGGATCGGTGCGGGCCACCGGGTGCCGCGCGCGGTGCGCGGGGACCGGGCCGCGATGCGCCCGGCATACGCCCCGCCGGGGGCTCGTAGAATCGAGCCCACCATGGCTTACCTCGACCACGCCGCGACCACGCCGATGCTTCCGGAAGCGATCGAGGCGATGACCGCCCAGCTCGCCGTCACCGGCAACGCGTCCTCACTGCACGCCGCCGGGCGCCGGGCCCGCCGCACCGTCGAGGAGTCGAGAGAGACCCTCGCCGATGCCCTCGGCGCACGCCCCAGCGAGGTGGTCTTCACCTCCGGCGGCACCGAGGCCGACAACCTCGCCGTGAAGGGCCTCTACTGGGCCCGCCGCGACGCCGACCCGCGCCGCACCCGGGTGCTGGCCAGCCCCGTCGAGCACCACGCGGTGCTGGACGCCGTCGACTGGCTCGCCGAACACGAGGGCGCGAACGTCGAATACCTCCCCGTCGACGGGCACGGACGCGTCCACCCGGACGTACTGCGCGAGGCGATCCTCCGCGACCCCGGCGATGTCGCGCTGGTCACCGTGATGTGGGCCAACAACGAGATCGGCACCATCATGCCGGTACGCGAACTGGCCGCCGTGGCCGGTGAGTTCGACGTACCGATGCACGCGGACGCGGTGCAGGCGTTCGGACAGCTGGAGGTCGACTTCGCCCGGTCCGGGCTGGCCGCGATGACGGTCAGCGGGCACAAGATCGGCGGCCCCTTCGGCATCGGCGCGCTGCTGCTCGGCCGCGAATACACCCCCGTGCCCGTGCTCCACGGCGGTGGCCAGGAGCGGCACGTCCGTTCGGGCACCCTCGACGTGCCGGCCGTCGCCGCCTTCGCCCTGGCCGGGCGGCTGGCCGCCGACGGGCGCGAGGAGTTCGCCCGTGAGATCGGCGGGCTCCGCGACGATCTGGTCGCGGCCGTGCTGGCGGCCGTGCCCGACGCCGTCCTCGGCGGCGACCCCGCCCCCGGCGGCCGGCTCCCCGCCAATGCCCACTTCACCTTCCCCGGCTGCGAGGGCGACTCCCTGCTCCTGCTGCTGGACGCCCAGGGCATCGAGTGCTCGACCGGCTCCGCGTGCACCGCCGGGATCGCCCAGCCCAGCCACGTACTGCTGGCCACCGGCACCGATCCGGACCTGGCCCGAGGCACCCTGCGCTTCTCGCTCGGCCACACGTCCACCAAGCAGGACATCGACGAGGTGGCCCGCGCGATCGGACCGGCGGTGGAACGGGCGCGGACAGCGGGACTCAGCTGAATCCGGCGGATCCGGGCCCACCCGGCGGCAGGGCGGGCCCCGCGGTCACCCCTTGCACACCCGGCGGCAGGGCGGGCCGCGTGGTCACCCCTTGCGCCCGGCGGTCATCTCCTTCTCCGCCGCCCGGACCAGCTTCAGATACCGGTCCCAGTCCCAGTGCCTGCCCGGATCGGTGTGGTCCGCGCCCGGTACCTCCACGTGCCCGACGATGTGCTCCCGGTCCACCGGCATCCCGTACCGCCCGCAGATCGCCGCCGTGAGCCGCGCCGAGGCCCCGTACATCGCGGCCGTGAAGTCCTGCGGCCGGTCCACGAAGCCCTCGTGCTCTATCCCGACACTGCGCTCGTTGTACGACCTGTTCCCCGCGTGGAACGCCACGTCCAGCTCACGGATCATCTGCGTCACATGGCCGTCCTTGCGCACCACGTAATGCGCCGCCGCCCCGTGTCCCGGGTCCTGGAAGACCTTCACCGCGCTCTGATAGCTGCCCTGGGTGACATGGATGACGACCCGGTCGATCGTGTAGTCGTCGGGGCGGTCGGCCCGCCGCCAGTTCGCCGAGGAGGCCGATATCCACTGGGCGCGCGCGTAATCCACCTCGCCGGGCTTCCGGGGCTTCTCCACCCCCGGCAGCCGCCACCAGGCGTGCTCCAGCTGCTCCCGCGCCAGCGCCGCGGTGCCCACGGCCGTGACCGCGGCACCGATCAGCAGCCCGCGCCGACTGATGCCGCGCCCCGACTTCGCGCCCCCGGAGCTCTTGGCGCCGCCCGTCCCCTTGGTGCTCATGTGATCCACAACGCATATCCGCGAGCGTTCGGTTCCCGGCGACCCGTACCCTGGTGGAGCTATGACTGAGACTTCCCAGCGCCCCCTCCGTGTGCTCGCCGCCATGTCGGGCGGTGTCGACTCCGCCGTCGCGGCGGCCCGTGCCGCCGAGGCGGGCCACGACGTGACCGGTGTGCACCTCGCCCTCTCCGCGAACCCGCAGTCCTTCCGTACCGGGGCGCGCGGCTGTTGCACGATCGAGGACTCCCGCGACGCCCGCCGGGCCGCGGATGTGATCGGCATCCCGTTCTACGTCTGGGACCTCGCGGAACGGTTTCGCGAGGACGTCGTCGACGACTTCATCGCGGAGTACGAGGCGGGGCGCACCCCCAACCCGTGCCTGCGCTGCAACGAGAAGATCAAGTTCGCCGCGCTCCTGGACAAGGCCCTCGCGCTCGGCTTCGACGCGGTCTGCACCGGCCACTACGCCACCGTCGTCCGGGGCGAGGACGGCAGCCGCGAGCTGCACCGCGCCTCCGACATGGCCAAGGACCAGTCGTACGTCCTCGGCGTCCTGGACGAGAAGCAGCTCGCCCACGCGATGTTCCCGCTCGGCGACACCCTCACCACCAAGGACGAGATCCGCGCCGAGGCCGAGCGCCGGGGCCTGGCGGTCGCCAAGAAGCCCGACAGCCACGACATCTGCTTCATCGCCGACGGCGACACCCAGGGCTTCCTGGCGAGCCGCCTCGGCACCGCCGAGGGCGACATCGTCGACGAGTCGGGCACGAAGGTCGGCACCCACGAGGGCGCCTTCGGCTTCACCATCGGCCAGCGCAAGGGCCTGCGCATCGGCCACCCCGCCCCCGACGGCAAGCCGCGCTACGTCCTGGACATCTCCCCGGTGAACAACACGGTGACGGTCGGCCCGGCCGAAGCCCTCGACGTCACCGCCCTCACCGCCATCAAGCCCCGCTGGTGCGGCACCGCCCCGGCTGGCCCCGGCACCTACACCGCCCAGCTCCGCGCCCACGGCGGCGAGACGGAGGTGACGGCGGAACTGACGGACGGCACGCTCCACGTCACCTTCACCGAGCCGGTACGGGGCGTGGCCCCCGGCCAGGCGGTCGTCCTGTACGACGGCACCCGCGTGGTCGGCTCGGCGACGATCGCGACGACGGTACGGCGGGAGACGGCGGCAGCGACAACGTCCGGCTGACCAGGACGACCTCCGGAGCTACGCCGGCCCCTTGTCCGCCGCCCGAGCGGCTCCGCCGGCCCACGTGCAACAGCCCCTGCATGGGAGCGGCAGGGGAAAGCAGCTGTGTGCTGACCGAACTCGGCTGCAGACCACAGCTGTTGAAGGCCGAGCTGACCAGGTAGCCCCGTGCGTCGAGCCGAGGGGCCGGCCGCCGCGCGGATCCAGTAATGGCACCGATGTTCCGGATCGGCGTCCGGGACATGGGACCGGACACCTCTGCGGCGCCCCGCGCGGTCGCGTCCGACCCCCGTACGGGCGGGAC